>JAAYBO010000093.1 GCA_012730095.1 Clostridiaceae bacterium | reverse complement strand
GGTTTGATTTTGTGGCCGGTATTTTCGGTGGCGTGGACGCACTGGGCAGCCGGATTATTTACTCCATTGTAGGAATTGCCGGGATCTACAGCATTAGTCTTCTTTTCAGAGAGGCTCCGGCTGCAGAGTAATTCAATATCCAATACCTGAGTCGACAGGAAAATGGAGTATATACTCCTGGTAAAAAAGGCGCATGTCAATGAATATGCGCCTTTTACCATCTCATTTTCTAAACAATTGGAGATATATTAATAAAAACATATTGCCCGTTACCGTACAATATTAATACTATAGGCTTATACAACCTGGGAAATGTCTTCAGATTCGGTATCTTTCAGTGCTTCAAGGTTTATAGTGAGTGAGAGTTTCTCCAGAAAGATAAATTCCATTTTGCCAACCTGCAATTCCATGGGTTTTAATACTTCATTTATTTCCTTTTTCAACCTGTTTCGCATGACCTCAACAACTAACGTATCCATGGACAAACTCCTTTCCCTAACACCGCGCAAAAATAAAAAGCCTTCGAAAAAGGCTTGTCTTATATTAACTGTATTATAATAATATACTATTTCCCAAATAAGAAAAAGGAAGCAATTAAATTTACTTTTTTAGAATCATTATCTCGATCCTTCTGTTTTTCTGGCGGCCTTCCGCGGTATTATTATCGCCAATAGGCCTGTATTCGCCGTTTCCGGTTGCCGTCAATTTCGAGGGGTCAAGATTTAAAGATTCTATTAAATATACAACCACATTTGTAGCGCGTTTTGTAGAAAGCTCCCAGTTGCTTGGAAATAACGGAGTGTTTATAGGAACATTATCGGTATGGCCCTGAATCAATATTTCATTTTCAAGTGGAATCAAAGATTTTCCAAGCGCATCAAGCGTTCTTTTTCCTTCACTTAAAATTTCAGCACTTCCCGATTCAAATAACACTTGTGAATTCAACCGTATAAGCAGGTAATCCCTTTCGTCTATTATTTCAACAAGGTCGGAAATACCTAATTTTTCAACATCTATTTCTAACTGTTCTTTTGCTTTCTCTAATTTTTTACCCTCTATTATTTCTGTATCGTCAAGAATTATTTCCTCCGAAGCCTCAATATAACGTTTGTTGTCAACCCGCTTTTCGCCCGTATCATCAGGATTTACAAAATTTATCGTCAATATGCTCTTGCCCATATTGCTTCTTAGCATATCCCCGCTTGATCTATGTATATATGAGCTTCTTAATGCATGAGCCAGATCTTCAAATTTTTGTTTATCAATTGTCGCCATCGAAAAAAGAAGAACGAAAAAAGTTAACAATAGTGTAACCATATCGCTATATGTAGTTAGCCATTCAGGGGCACCTTCGTCTCCGCCGCCGATTCTTTTTTTACGTCTTCCCATCGATTCACCGCCTTAATTGTTAAGTGCCAACAGTCGCTTTTTCAGCATTCGGTTCCTCTCCGCTGACCAATTTTTCATATGCCGCTCTTTGATCAGGAGAAAGGAAGGTTTTCAGCCGGTGTTCCATAATTCTTGGGTTTTCACCCGATTGGATTGACAGTACGCCTTCTATCATCATTTCTTTTAGTCGAATCTCTTCTTCACTGTTTTGCTGTAACTTTGTCGCAATCGGATTGCAAACCCAGTTTGCAAGAACGCTTCCATAAAAAGTTGTGACCAAAGCCATTGACATTGTCGGACCGATGTTGGACGGATCATCCAGAGATTTAAGCAGGTTAATAAGACCTAAAAGTGTCCCTATCATTCCCCATGCAGGAAACTGGGCCGCCATTGTTTTAAATAATGCGATACCTTTTCCATGCCGTACACCCATATTATCCAGTTCCAACTGCATTGAATCCCGTATTATTTCAGGTTCGACACCGTCAACAACAAGTTCCAGCGCCTTTTTCAAATAATTATCCTCGATATCGTCGTGCCCTGATTCCAATGCAAGAAGGCCCTCTCTGCGGGCTTTTTGTGACATATCAACAAGCATTTGAATTGTCTTGAACGGAGAGGTGTCCTTTTTTCTAAAAACATGCGGTAAAAGCTTTGCTATTCTTTTTATGTCTTCCATTTCAAAGCTTATCAGCGTTGCTGCGATACCTCCGCCCATCGTAATAGCGAATGAACCTACATGAACAAATGAGGATAGTTCTCCTCCGTCGTATATCCCGTAAACAATACAGACAACACCTAGTACAAGCCCTATTATTGTTGCAAGATCCATAATACATACTCCCTGCCCATAGGATTTTTCTTTAGCATCTAACATTCAAAGGATGCATAAACCGCTTGTTTTCATCGACAAAGATATTTATCTTCTATTGATATATCGTAATAATTCAACCATTACTTTATAGATGACATATGGTTCACTGATCCATAAAAAAATTGCGGCAATAAATAAAAAGTTTTTGTTGAATTTTTATGCATAGTAATGTATAATCATACATTATATATTTTCGGAGGTGCACTATGAAACACCTGCTGTGTTTAAATGATTTAACTTCGGAAGAAATTATTGGTTTAATTGATTACGCCGACAAGCTTAAATATGAGCACAAAAACGGAATCCGCCATGATCATATTCTTAAGGGCAAGACATTGGGAATGATTTTTTCGAAATCTTCAACACGTACCCGTGTTTCTTTCGAAGTCGGAATGAAACAGCTTGGCGGTCATGCGTTGTTTTTAAGCTCCACCGATATTCAGCTTGGCAGAGGAGAAACCGTACATGATACGGCAAAAACATTGTCAAGGTATATTGACGGCATTATGATACGAACATTCAGCCAAAAGGATGTTGAGGATCTTGCGTTCTATGGAAGTATCCCGGTTATTAACGGTTTAACAGATGAACTTCATCCATGCCAGATACTTGCTGATCTAATGACGATACGCGAGAGCAAAGGCTATCTTAAAGGCCTGAAACTTGCTTATATTGGTGACGGGAACAATGTAGCAAATTCGCTTCTTATCGGCTGTGCAAAAACTGCCATGAACATATCGGTAGCAACACCCGCAGGTTATAACTGCGATAAGAAATATGTTCTTATGGCGCAGAAGATTGCTTCAATGACAGGCTCATGCATAGATATTTCATCCGATCCGGAATCCGCAGTTTCCAGTGCCGATGTTGTATATACCGACACCTGGATAAGCATGGGTATGGAAGCGGATAAAGATAAAAGAGTAAGGGATTTCGCACCATATCAGGTAAATTCGGCTCTGTTTTCAAAGGCAAAGCCCGATGCTGTATTTTTGCATTGCCTTCCGGCATACAGAGGATTTGAGGTAACCGAAGATGTCATTGACGGTCCCCGTTCACTGATATTCGACGAAGCTGAAAACCGCCTCCATATACAAAAAGCCGTTATGGCAACCCTTATGAGCTAATACATATAAAGGGGGAACAACTTTGGATTATTCATTTATCATACGCCGGGCAAAACCTTCGGATGCCGCCGCTGTTTATGAAATTATTCAAAAAGCTTTCAAAGAATATGCTAACGCCTCTTCACTGACAGGGCTTGAAGCCTTACAGGAAACTCCCGAAGATATAGAAGAGGAAATAAAGAGCAAAGTTGTTTATGTAGCGATAATTGACAGTGAAATTGTTGGAACGGTGCGTGTCGATATTACAGGCGACCTTGCTTATATCAGCAGGTTTGCCGTTGCTTCTTCGCATCGCAACATAGGTATCGGCAAAGCGTTAATGAACCTTGTTGATAAATATCTTCTATCAAAAGGTGTTAAGGAAGTATTCTTACATACGGCGTCAAAATACACAACATTAATGCGCTTCTATTACGGCAGGGGGTTTTACGTTGAATCAGTTTCACACGACAGGGGCTATCCGCGCGCTAAGTTAGTGAAGAAATATAAAGAGGTTAAAAAAATAGTATGATATCTGTGTAACCATCAAATAAACTCGCTCCATCGCAAATAAAGTCATTCCATTGCAAATAAACTTGTTCCGCTTAAACAGGTTCAAGGGGTAAGGTTTAAGGGTAAAGGACAGCCTTCCATCTGTTTTAAGGAACATCTTTATTTTCAACCATTTTATCCCACCCATCAACCATGCGGGTTTGCGGAGTTGGTGAGGGAAAGAGTTTGTTTTATAATCACAGCAAAGGTGCTGGGGTTTGTAATCCAACACCTTTTTAAATCTTTTCTCTTCTATAAATCTTTGTCTCATATGGATTTAATATGACTGAGCCGGTCACTGTTTTTTGCTCGTACAAATCAAACAACTGCTGTTTTAATTCAATTTTTTGCGTTCCTTTACTATAATTTAATACAAACAAATACTCGGCATCATCTTTTTCTCTGACCGCAAGTTCACAGCTTTCCGGTATTTCCAGTATATGCCGATAAGGAGAGAGAGCTCCTGTTTTCTGTAGAAATACTCTAACTGTATTCTCTGTAAATGTGCCTCCAAAATAATATATATACCCCTTGCCTGATTTTTTACCAATTAGACCTGCCTTACCGGAATAATAATTATTTATATAAGTCCCCAGTACCAGCGCATCTCCCAGGGGTTCTAAAATATCATTATATACTGCCGCTTCCAATTTAATGCCATCCCAGTCAATGTAAACCGGATCATCTTCGGGGCCTACAAACGTGTAATCCACCACATCCGCTCCGCTTAAATCACACAGCAATCCGGGCAATTTCAGCATCACACATTTTCCTGTCATATCTTTATATCCTGTACGGCATCCAAGGATCAATGTCCCGCCTTGTTCTACATAAGATTTAAGTAATGCAGCACGCTTTTCCGTCATTATAACGGCATGGGGATAAAACAATACCGGATATTTCGATAAATCCTCCAGTGTTGTACATTCATCAATATAGACATAGTCCATAGGTGTGTGAGTTAGCTGTGATGCCTCAAAAATGCCCTTACTGCTGACCTTTTCAATTCTCTGATGCGATTTATCCAGTTGGGAATCCCAAACATTGTCGTGGTCTTTTAAAACACCAAAGAAAGCCTTGTATTCAGTTCCCGCGATTTCGTGCATTTCTTTTATCTTGTTTGATATTTCCCTTATCTCTGCAATTCTGCGATTTTCCCTGTTGGAATAATCTAATATTCCATGCCAGTATATTTCCGTGCCTATTGTGCAAGTGCGCCAGCGGAAATAACTGATAAAATCTGCCCCATGAGCTATGCTCTGCATGGTCCAAAGTGTAATTTGCCCAGGTTTTGGCTGTGGAGCTTCCATGCGGCTGATCCATCCATTAGCTCCGGACTGCTGCTCCATAATTCCGAAATTAGAGGAAACAGAGCGAACTTCGCTTAAGTTCCTGCTCCAGTTACGATCTCTCAAATTGCCATCAGGTCTAATATCTTCGTCCAGACAGTAAGCAAAATTAGGATATGAATCATACATATAAAAGTCCAGAGACTCACCTGTCATCTTATGATTATCCAAATTTCCAAACATGCCATTGGTAGTAATAAAATCGCCTTTCTTTATGTATTTTCTGAGAATGTCACTTTGTAATTTTACATACTCCCTGGCGCTGGCGGAAACAAATCTGATATAATCCAACAGCCTGTGGGGATTCATTGATCTGTTAGCAACCGGCTGCGGAACATGGACCTGGCTCCAATCCGTATATTCCTGATTCCAAAACGCAGTTCCCCACGCTTCATTCAAAGTTTCAAGGGTTCCATATTTTTCCCTGACAAATTCACGAAATGCCATATCATCGCTTTCAGAATAAAATTCATTTAATTCACAGTTTATTTCATTGTCTATCTGCCATCCTATAATATTGGGATGGGGAGCATAGTGCTGCGCAATTTTTTCTACAATAATCTCAGTAAACTTTCTATATATTGGTGAGTTATAATTATAATGCCTGCGCCCTCCATGGCGGAACAAAACCCCATCAATAGTTCTGTTTAAAACTTCCGGATACTTTTCAGTCAGCCATGCGGGAGGTGTTGCTGTGGGCGTGCAAAAGATAACTTTCATTCCTGTTTCTTCTGCCGCTTTTAAGAACCGATCAAAAAACTCAAAGGTATAATTACCTTCAGTGGGCTCAAAGCGGCTCCAGGCAAATTCTGCAATACGAATGACCTCTATACCGATGTCAATCATACGTTTCAGATCTTCCTTCCACAGCCTCTCAGGCCAATGTTCAGGATAATAACAAGTACCAAGTGTAATTTTATTTGTTTTTAAGTTTTTTTTCATAGTATAACCTCCCAGTGCAGTACTCCAGTGCGAATATATTTAATTGTATATTATCAAATTTCAGACAAATCGACAATATATGCAGACATGAGTACGTATATTCCAAAATTATTTTTATATCGTGAGTTTTCACAAAATAACCAGACAAAAAAGGCATAATGTTTTATTATATTTATTAAATCGATAACTAATACTGTAGAATAGCTTTAAAATTAGTTTTAATTGTCAGCCTGCAATAATGGCTTTTATCTCGTCAACCGACATCGGCTTATAAAAGTAAAATCCCTGAATTTCATCGCACTTCCTTTTTCTTAAATAATCAAACTGTTCCTCCGTTTCTACTCCCTCTGCTAAAACCTTGATTCTAAGATTTTTAGCGATCTGAATAATGCTTTTAATAATCGCCTTATCTTTTGCGGAATCGGAAGATATACCGCGCACAAATTCCATATCTATTTTTATCAAGTCAATTGGGAATGCCTTAAGCCTGCGTAAAGATGAATGGCCCGTACCGAAATCATCAATTGATATTGAAACCCCAAGAGCCTTTAGTTCTTTAATTCTCTGTAAAACATAGGGTTCTTTATCAAAAGCAACGCTTTCGGTAATCTCTATCTGAATATTCTTAGCATCTGTCTGTGTTTCTTTTAATATTTTGCTCATCTGCAGGGCGATATTATCATCTTTTAACTGTTCTATCGATAGGTTTATAGAAATACGAATTTCTTTATTCTCTTTATTTCTAAAGCTTTTAAACTGCTCACATACCGTTTTTATGACCCATAACCCGATCGGCTTGATCAATCCCGTTTTTTCAGCTATTGGTATAAACACACTCGGCGGAACCATCCCATACTCATTATGATTCCACCGCAGCAGCGCCTCGAACCCTATTATTTCCTGAGTCTTTGTACTTATCTGCGGTTGGTAAAATATAAACAGTTCGTTGTTGTCGAGTGCTCTGTATAAACTGTTAGCCAATTTCATATTTTTTATAATGTCATCTTTCATTTCTGAAGTACAATAAACACACTGGTTTTTTCCATTGCTTTTTGCTGCATACATAGCGATATCAGCATTCTTTACCAGCGTTTCCGAATCCTCTCCATCCACTGGATATACCGACACCCCTATGCTGGATGTAATAAAAAACTCACTATTTTTAACTTTAACAACATCTTTAAAAGAATTCATAATCTTTTCGGATATTTTATACAGATTCTCGACTTTTTTTATATTTGCAATCTGTATTAGGAATTCATCTCCGGCAAATCTTGAAATAGTATCTTCTTTTCTTAAACAGGAAGATAGCCGTTCCGCTATTTTTAACAGAACTAAATCACCGGTATTATGTCCCATTGTATCATTTACTGATTTAAAAGAGTCTAAATCAATATACATTACTCCGATTAGAGAAGCATTTCGCCGCGCCGTGAATATTGCCTGATCCAGCCTATTAATGAACAACGCTTTGTTAGGCAGCCCTGTCAAAGAATCATAAAAAGCCATATAGTGCAGCTTTTTTTCCGATTCCATGAGGCTTTTGCTTTGTTCTTCAATCTTTTCGATATGAAGAGAGGTTTTCTTTTTATAGCCAACAATAAGCACAATAACTAAAAATACGCCTAAATAATTCATGATTCCCGGGATCGGTACAGTTGATGCGTTAGCAATTGCATAAATGCTTGCTAATAATATTCCATAAGCATTTAGCAGAATAGCGGTTACATATCCAGGTTTATCTTCCCTTATAACCAGATAGACCGAAATAAACATCTGCAAACTTGCTATTACTCCTCTTAGTGCAGAAGGTTCAATATTTAGCTTTTTAAAAGTGACATTTTCTCTTGATAACAATGAGAGTATAAAAATAAAAACAATATACAATATAATGCAGATGATTATATTTAAGTATTTGGCACTGTTTTTTACCGGTCTTGAAACTATAAAACCATGCTTTGTTATTATATGATATATTGCAGTGATTGGTATCAGCATAATAGCCGGCGCCATTTGAGGAAGTTTTACAGCCAAGCTGCTTAGCAGCACATCGGTAATGGACGCAAGAACAAGAGCCGATACAAAAGAAAAAAAGATAATACGCGACTGTGTTTTTATGCTTTTATCCGATGACTTTTGACCCCATCGCAGCACAAGCACCACTACTGTTATTGAATAACCGATATAGTATAAATAAAATATAAAGTCCCAGATGTTGTTCGTGGCTATGTTGCTCCAGCCAAATTCCGTACGATGAAGCTGATACGGCATCGGGTTAATGCCGGATGGGACAGCAAAAGCCAGTATTGTTACCGCAGCAGGCAAATACAGAATAAAATAGAACCACCATTTATTAAACAGTTTCATTCTTCCTGTAATAATTAATATGAAATGGAGAACAATGCTGTAGAACGCTCCCCAGCCAAGCGCCGAAACTCTCCTCCATATTTCACACGTTTCGGCATCATCGGCAAATGTTGCAAGAGCAAGCCCTGCGGACCAGATAACAACCGATATAATCACAGCAAAAAAACACCGGTTCGCATGCGCCTTATGATTATTTTGTAATACCAATATGGCTATGACCGCTGATATAATGCATACGGCAAAAAACAATACAGGAAACAGTGAAGTATAAATCATTATTAGACCCCCGCTGCATTAGTTTACTTCTATGTGTAATTTTGCACATGCTTAGGCATATTGCATAATGAGTTATTTGCTTAACCAACGGAAGAAATCACTTATCAATTCCAACATGCCGTATTTGTCAATTACTTGCGGATTTATGTAACACTTAACAATTTATATATTACCCCGATAATTTGTTCACAAAACAAGCAGTTCCGTACGATTAATACAAATAGCCCATTTTTATAAATTAAAGTAAAAACAGCTTTTCATGACAAGAATCTTAATGTCATTAAAGCTGCTTTTTGATGAGGTTTATTAATTTATACTGCTTTATTATATCCAATCAACACAAACTACAGCATCTGCATTGCTTCATAAGCTTTTTTTACAATGTTCTCGGCTGTCAGGCCATACAGTTCAAGCAATTCGTTCGGTTTGCCGGATTTTCCGAACTTATCTTCAATTCCAACCATTTTTACCGGGACAGGATACTCGCTGCATACTACTTCCGCAACCGCACTGCCAAGCCCGCCTATAATTGTGTGCTCTTCGGCTGTTACAATGCAACCTGTTTCCTTTGCGGCTTTAATAATAATTTCTCTGTCAATCGGTTTTATTGTATGCATATCTATTACTCTAACGTTCACGCCATCCTCTTCAAGAAGCTTCGCGGCTTCCAATGCATATTGAACCATTAAACCGTTTGCAATTATCGTAACATCGCTGCCGTCTTTTATTAATGTGCCCTTTCCAAACTCAAACCTGGTATTTTCGTCATGTACCAAGGGAACGGCTAAACGTCCAAGCCTTAAATAAACCGGACCAAAGTGTTCAATCGCCGCCTTTACGGCAAATGCAGTACAATAGGCATCGGATGGGCTTATAACCGTCATACCTGGTATTGAACGCATTAATGCGATATCTTCGATAGCCTGATGTGAGGCACCGTCTTCGCCTACAGATATTCCCGCATGCGTTGCGCCTATTTTCACATTCAGATTAGGATAACCTATTGAGTTTCTAACCTGTTCAAATGCCCTTCCCGCTGCAAATATCGCAAAAGAACTTGCAAACACAACCTTCCCGCATGTTGCCAGGCCTGCAGCTACACTCATCATGTTGCCTTCCGCTATTCCCATATTAAAATGGCGTTCGGGATACTTTTTCCTAAACATATCCGTCATTGTTGACTTTGATAGATCAGAATCAAGAACAATTATCCTTTCATCTTCTCCCATGGCAGTCAAAGCTTCACCATAAGCCACGCGTGTTGCTATTTTATCTGACATAAAACTCACCTTCCGTCTTTTCATAAAAATTAGGCTTATTATACTGCAAATCGCAATTCGATTAATTGCCGCCGTATATTTCGATTTATCTATAAATCATACTTCTAATGAAGCAATATACTCATCCAATTCAGCCAGAGCCCTGTCACGTTCTTCCTGCTTTGGCGCCTTACCATGCCAGCCAGCCTGATTTTCCATAAATGACACACCTTTGCCTTTAGTCGAATGAGCAACAATCATATTAGGTTTGCCTTTTTGTTTCTTCGCATTTTTAACCGCTTTTTCTATTTGCTCAAAATCATGTGCATCTATAGACTGTACATACCAGCCAAATGCTTCAAACTTTTCCGCGATAGGTTCCGGATTCATTACCTCCGTTATTTTACCATCAATTTGCAGCCCGTTATAATCAACAAAACATATCAAGTTGTCAAGCTTGTAATGAGCGGCCGCCATTGAAGCTTCCCAAACCTGGCCTTCTTCCAGCTCGCCGTCGCCCATCCCGACAAAAACATAATAATCTTTTTTATCAACTTTACCGGCCAGAGCCATACCGACAGCCGCAGACATCCCTTGCGCAAGAGAACCTGTTGACATATCAACACCGGGAACCGAGTTCATATTAGGATGACCTTCAAGATAGCTTTCCGTTTTCCTAAGTGTTGCAAGGTCTTCTTTCGGGAAGAAGCCCTTTTCAGCCAATGTGGCATACAAAACCGGAGCACAGTGGCCTTTTGACATAACAAACCTGTCCCTGTCAGGGTGCCGTGGGTCTTCCTTGTTAATTCTCATTTCCTTGAAATATAAATACGCCATAATATCGGTAATAGACAACGAGCCTCCTGGATGGCCGCTTCCGGCCGCACCGGTTGCTATTATGACTCCTTTTCTAATGTTTGCTGCCGTTTTCTTTAAAGCCAGAATTTCTTTTTGTTCCATAAACACAACCCTTTCTATAAAAATGCAAAACGCACAATAGTCCCTGTACCTTCTATGTAACATAGTAATTTTGAGAATGCAGGAAATCCCTTCCGTTACCTCAACATTTTTTAGTATACCCGAAATTTCTATATCAGTCCAGAGGTTTTAGTCTTTTTGGTGCGGTGTAAACCCCTCTCCTAACACTTCACGGACATCGGTCAGCAAAACAAACGCCGATGGATCTATTTCCTTAACTATATTTTTCACCTTATGAATCTCTTCTTTTTTTACAACGCATAAAAGAACCATATACGGATTCTTTGTATACATGCCCTTGCCATACATGCCTGTTACTCCTCTATTAACTTCTTTTATTAATTTGTCTGCAATCTCTTCAGATTTACGTGAAATTATCATAAGAGACTTTGAGAAATTTATACCTTCAAGGAATCCATCCATCGTACGGGCCGAAATAAAAAGAGAAACAACCGAATACAAACCCAGACTAAAGCTTTTAAAGGCAATTGCCGCAATAAGAACAACAAGCCCATCAAGTATTATAAGGAATTTGCCTACCTGTACCCATGGAAAAACCTTGTTTAACAGCACAGCGCCCATATCTGTGCCACCTGTTGTAGCGTCTTCACTTAAAACAAAACCAAGGCCTATTCCTGAAACAAAACCTCCTGCAAGGGAATATAACAAAAGATCATGTGATGCCGCGCTGCCGGGTAAGACAAGAAATAAACTTGTAAAGTTTGATATTAAGGGAGCTGTTATATCAATAAAAAATGATAAAACAAGAGCTCCGGCGAAAGAGCGTAATATAAATCGTCTTCCTTTAGCTTTTAAACCTAAAATAAACAAAGGTATATTTAAAGTGAGAATTGCGGCTCCTGCAGGAATCTTTCCATTCGTTACATGATAAAGTACTGTGGCTATACCCGATACGCCGCCCGGTGCTATTTTATAAGGAATTAAAAAAACATTGTATGCCAATCCAAGAATAATTGCGCCAAAAAGCAATCGAAGTATGGACACAGTTTTTTTTATTGCATTTTTCATTTTTTACCGTCCTTTTTTAAAAGCTGCAGCGACTCGGACAATATATATTTTTCTCCAAATAGCGCTAACTAAACAGTAAATTTAAAATAAAAAAGAAGTAGAATTATTTCAAAAAGAAAAAACCGGGGATCCCCCGGTTTTATTCCAATCCGTATTTCTTTTTAAACCTGTCTACGCGTCCGCCGGTATCAACAAATTTTTGTTTACCGGTGAAAAACGGATGACACTTTGAACAAATTTCAACACGGAGTTCCTTTTTTGTCGAACCCGTTTCAAATGTTTCTCCACACGCACATTTTACAACTGCCGTATTATATTCCGGATGTATACCTTCTTTCATGAATCTCACCTCTCTTGGTAAAATATCTATTCAAATGCAATCAATATCGCCCGCTTGATAAATAATTGTTCATAATACCGTTCTATGCCAAAATAACGGCCTATTTAACGGCATTAAAAAGCATATGCATAAAAGTGCCGAACGTTATTATATCACACACAATAGCGTAATGGCAAGCAAAAGAATTAAAGCGGAACGAAACTGAACTAAATAGCTCTTGAAAATGAAGCTATAGTTTACTTTTATTGTACAATAGTTCTTTAAAATATTGTGCGTATGTACGACAACTAATCTGAAAAGCCATTCGGATGGGTTGAATGCCAGCGCCATGCACTTCTAATAATTGTTTCCAAATCATTATAGCGCGGAGTCCATTTTAATTCACGTTTTATCTTTTCAGACGATGCCACG
>JAAYBO010000092.1 GCA_012730095.1 Clostridiaceae bacterium | reverse complement strand
CACTCCTCAGCTTGAAGAGTTGAAATTAGAGCCACCGGAAATTATCCGCCAGGGAAGCAGGTTTGGAATAAAACTGCGTGCAAGCGCTCCTTCAATACACATGATTCGTGCTGATATTGAAACGGAAATTTCTCCTCTTGTTGGCTCGGAAAGGCAATCCGAAGAACTTGTAAATTACCTTCTTAAAGAGTTTGAAGGCCAGCCGGAAAAACTGTGGGAATCGAATATATTCGGTAAATCGCTGCATGAATTGATCACCGAAGGACTTCAGAACAAGCTCTACAGAATGCCTGAAGACGCGCAGATGAAACTGCAGGAAACACTGCAAAGAATAATAAATGAAGGCAGCGGCGGCCTGATATGCATTATTCTATAACGTCACTAATGATACCCGTTTCTTCTATCTTAAATTAAGCACTTCTCTTGCCCGGCTCTTCCGGGCTTTTTTTTATTTCTAATATACAAGAGTAAGACAAACTACCTTAAAAAATAAAACATGAAAAGACAAAATTAGTGGTATAATATTCATGATAAATAATATAAAAGGGAACTATACATATAGAAAGGAGACTTGAAATGTCTGAATCTACAGAAAAAAGCAGGGGACAAAGGCTTATAGAAAAACTTGAATACAAAAGCGCTAATGCCTGGGAAAAAATCCCTGTTCGTGAAAAGGTGTTTCAATTTTGTGATGGATACAAGGCTTTTCTTGATAAAGCTAAAACAGAACGGGAGTATGTAAAAGAGGCGGTTTTATTAGCTGAAAAATCCGGTTATGAAAACCTTGACAAAATAATTGCTGAAGAACTGCCGTTGACAACCGGGGATAAGATATACCGTGTTGTTAAAAACAAAGCAATTGTTTTTGCGATTATTGGAAAAAAACCAATAGAAAACGGGACAAGAATGCTTGGGGCGCATATTGACTCGCCGCGGCTGGATTTAAAACAAAAGCCGATTTTTGAAAATACCGATATGGTATTTTTGAAAACACATTATTACGGTGGCATTAAGAAATATCAATGGGTTACAATACCTCTTTCGCTGCACGGTGTTATTATTAGAAAAGACGGAACGAGCTTAGAAATCAATATCGGTGAAAGCGATGACGATCCTGTTTTTACAATCACCGATTTGCTACCGCATCTTGCAAAAGAACAAATGGAAAAGAAACTTGGCGAGGCTATCACCGGCGAAGGGCTTAATTCACTTGCAGGCTCAATTCCGTATGATGACAAGGATGTTAAGGAAAAGGTAAAGCTTAATATCCTAAGTATTTTGCATGAGAAGTATGACATAACGGAAGAAGATTTCCTCAGTGCCGAACTTGAGCTTGTGCCTGCATTTAAGGCAAAAGATATCGGGTTCGACAGGAGCATGATTGGTTCTTATGGACAGGATGACAGGGTGAGTGCTTATACGTCAATGATGGCTATTTTCCACATTGACGATCCTGAATACACCTCGGTTTGCGTTCTCACCGACAAGGAGGAAATAGGAAGTATAGGAAACACAGGCGCAGAATCACGTTTTCTTGAAGATTTTCTTGCGGATTTATGTTATCTTACATCAAAGAACTACTCTGATATTGTTCTTCGGCGTTGTCTTAATAATTCGGTGATGCTGTCTGCCGATGTAAACGCAGCGCTGGATCCGAATTATGAAGGGACGCATGATAAGCTTAACGCCGCTTATATGGGAAAAGGCATCGCGGTTTTGAAGTACGCCGGCGCTCGCGGTAAAGCCGGTGCTTCGGATGCTCATGCTGAATTGTTCGCGAATGTAAGAAAGCTTTTCAATGAAAATGATGTTCCATGGCACTCAACCGAGCTCGGCGCTGTCGATAAAGGCGGGGGAGGAACAATTTCAAGATACGTTGCAAATCTCGGCGTGGATGTGCTCGACTGCGGAGCGCCTGTTCTAAGTATGCATTCCCCGTTTGAAGTAACAAGCAAAGTTGATGTATATTCAGCATACAAAGGGTATAAGGTCTTTTTGAAAAAATATGAATAATTAAACTTAAACGCTTCCAATATACCTTTAACAGCAGGCTTTTTATGCCTGCTGTTTGTGTTGCATGCGAAAAGAAGTTAAGAAGAAGTATTGTACAATAGTGAAAAAAATGTAGGGTTGTATCCTCTAAAAAATAGAATGGTATTAAGTTGCGCTGCGCTTTATTAATGTACAAAAAGATGATATTATATAAATAACGAAGCTTAAATAATAGCCTATAAGCCGTGTTCATAAGAGGCTGACGCCTGTTAACGAAGCATCCCATATTGTTTGCGTTGTAAAATGCAATCGTATTTATGAATGTGAGGATATAATATGAAAAAGAAAGTTTTTGCCGTTCTATTATTGATTATATCGGCAGTAGTTATCTCAATTCCATCATTTGCGCTGGATGATATATATGTAGTAAAGGGAGATATAAAAGTTTATGTTAACGACACTTTGATCGGCTTCGATGTACAGCCGTTTTTTTATAAAAGCAGGACAATGGTGCCTATACGAGGTGTTTTTGAAGCAATGGGCGCTGCTGTTGAATGGGATAACTATACAAAAACGGTTGAAGTCTCAAAAGGAGTTACTGAAGTTAGAGTTCAATTGGACAATCATGTCGCATTGGTTGACGAAAAAAGAATATCAATGGATGTTCCAGCAGTTGGGCTTAACGGCAGAATATTCGTTCCGGTCAGGTTTATAAGTGAAGCCTTAGGAGCTGATGTTGACTGGGATAACAATACAAAAACGGTATATATTAATGAAAATACATATAATAAAGATCTTGGAAACATATTAAACGGTGGCAGGTACGCAACTGATGGCGTATGGAATTACTATATTCTTCAGGATGGCGTGCTGGTTCGTGAAAATAATGAAACTAAAATGCAGGAGAAGATTACTGAGCGTATCGTATGCGATTTACATATATTAGATGACTGGATATACTGCATAGGCGTTGACAATGGAATTCAAAAAGTAATGCGATTTTTAAAGGATGGTTCGTCACAAAAAGAAATTGTGAAAGATGGACCTGTTCAATCAATGCAAATACTAAACGGATGGATATATTACAGTCCGAGCGATTCTAATAAACTTTACCGTACAAGCACGGACGGGACGGTTACGGAAAAAGTGCTTGAGGACGGTGACTTTTCACCAAAAAACTGGTTTGTTCAAAACAGTTTTATATATTATAAAAATACAGCAAAAGCCGGTGCCATATGCTGTGCAAGGATTAATGGGACAGGGATAAGAGCTCTTGTGTATGATTCGTATAAATACAGATTGAAACTGATAGATGATAATTATATTTATTTGGTACGAGATGACGGCGAAAAAGGTTTTTATCGTGTGCCGCTTGTAGGCGGGACACCTGATAAAATACTTGATGAAGCACCTCTTTGTTTAAATTCCGACGGATACTGGCTTTACGCAGCCGTGAAAACCAGTAACGGCAGCAGTTTAATTAAGAAACAAATAAAAAATGGGAATGAAACATATACAATAAACGAATACAAAGAATCGGATACCCCGAAAAGTATATATTTAAGCGATCAGTCCATTTACTACACTTTGGTCAGGGGAACTGAAGAAATGGTCTTTCAAATGAGCCTTTACGGCCAGGATGTAAAGGCTTTGTCATGGATATACGGCAAGGACTATTACCGTGTAAGGGACATACTGTCAAATACCCAAATGAAACATAATACACTTACAGGTTTCGCTTCGCTTCAAATGATAACAGTACAGACCGAAGGAACAATTAGTACAATAATAAATGAAATCAAGCTAAACAATTCACAACCGCTTTACTACCAAAAAACCAAGGCTGAAAACAACAATGACCTTGAAATATGGGTTGACAGGGATAATATTTACACAAAAAAGCCTGATGAGGACCATTGGAGTATGAATGCGGCAGATAAATCAGATAAGCTATTTGCGAATATCTCGGTTTTTAATTTGTTAAGACCAACGCAGGAATTATGCAACACTTTTTTTGTAACAGACCAGGAAGGTAAGTATATTCTTTCCGGCAGCGGCACTTTTCAGATATTTCTCCAAAACTTTTTGCAAGACAAAGGAAATAGAGCACTTACTATATCCGATTACATAGATCATTTAGAAATCAACGCTGTAATAAACAAGGACTATTATATCGAGCAGTTGGATATTAAGGTGGAACTCGGAACGACCGGTGCCAATGGCATGCCTGTAAATAACAGCATAATACATTATCAATATGTAAACAGCCAGTTCAACAGCGTATTTTTAAACTTGCCTTATTCTGTAAAACTATCTGTAAATGCAAAAGAAAAAGCTGATTCTAATATTGAATCAGGTATAGAAAAATTTAACGAAGCAAAATATCAGGAAGCCGTTCAATATTTTGATGCAGCAATAGCCGCCTATAATAAATCATATGACGCCTATTTTTATAAGGGAAAAGCGCTTTATTACCAGGGAAAATATGAGGAAGCCATTCTAACGTATGATAAATGCCTTGAACTGGAAGCTGATAATTATGACATATTGGCCCATCAGGGTCTATGTTACTTGGGGCTTGGCGATTTGGCAAAAGCCGAAGAAATCGCAAACGCTGTAATTGAAGCAGACAACAAAAACAAACTGGCGTATAACCTTCTGGGATTGGTTTATTTTAAACAGGAAAAATTCACTGACTCTTATAAACTATTTGAAAAAGCTGTTTCAATTGACAAAGATTATTATGATGCCTGTCTTAATATGGCATTCTCTCTTTTTAACATGGGCAGTTATACAAAATGCGTTAACGCGGCGGATGAATTTCTCAAACGTTTTCCGAACGACAGAGATCTTCTGCTGATAAAAGCATCAAGTTTATCAAAACAAGGCAATTCACAGAAGGCAATAGAAGTATTTAATCAGATTCTTAACCTTGATCCTGCAAACGATTTTGTTGCAATGACGTATATAGCGCTTGAATACGAAAAGCTTCAGGAATTTGACAAAGCACAGGAGTATGCTGACAGGGCAAAGTCCGTCTATCCAAATTACAGCCTTTTGGTATATATTTTGGAAAAGTTGGAATACGAACGATTTACGCTTTCCGGACAGAAAATTGTAAATTTTATCAAAGATTATTACCTTTTTTATAATGAATCAGAAGAAGTGTTGGAAGCGATATCCGCATTCCTTAATAAAGGGGAAGCATATACCTTAGGAGATATTGTTAAATTGGTCGATGCGATAAAAAGTCCCGACGACGATATGACTTTACTGCTTACAGGCAGTGATTATGATTCTTATATGAACCGCAAGGCAGATGCTTTAGTTTCGGCAAAACAGCAGGACGACAATACTGTGTATATAAGAATAAGTGATTTCTCACAGGGAACCGGAGTAATATTTAACGAATATATACAATCCATTGAGAACCCCGAAGATAAAACACTGATAATAGACCTGAGAGATAATAGCGGCGGACTTACCAGTGAAGCAGGTATAATGCTTGATGCTCTTCTTCCCGAATGCTTTACAAGCTATTATATCGAACGCGGCGGGTATATAACAACGAATCAATCCGGAAAAAGCTGTGTTAAGTTTTCAAAAACAGCAATCCTTGTTAATGAAAAAACCGCGAGTGCTGCAGAACTTTTAGCCCTTGGCCTGAAAACACATTTAGACGATGTTGCAATAATAGGCAGGCAGACGATGGGGAAGGGAGTAGGCAAGATTGTATATAACGACCTGAACAGAAAATACGCGCTTTACCTTGTAAACCATTACTGGAATGTGCTTCAGAAGAATATACACGGTACGGGAATAGAAGTCGATATTACGGTTGAAAGTGACGCTGATTTTACAAAAGCGATAAATGAATTTGTTAAAAAATAGATTTGTTATCCTATACGCAGTAGATAGACATTGGGGTGGTTCTCATATCTATCCCCTTGTCTACCCGCTGAAACTTTAACTTAAGTGGAGGGATAGTAAAATGAAAAGCAAAAGAACCAATCAATCAGAAAAGCCCGGTATGAAAAACAGAATAAAAGTCAAAAAAATTGATGACTCTATATGGCTTATGGATGATAACGGCGAGGCGACAGGGTATCTTGTTTGCGGTAAGAAGAAAGCCGTTGTTATTGACACAATGAACGGTATCGCGGATGTTCATGCTGTTGTCAGAGAAATCACAAGTCTTCCGCTTACAGTTATAAATACACACGGTCACTGTGACCATATTTTCGGTAATGTGTACTTTAATTGTGATTGTTTTTTACATACCGACGATATAGAAATTGCCGCAGAACATATCAGATTTCCCTGGTTTGTTAAGATTTGTCAAAAAAAGAAGATTAAAATGCCGCCATTTAAGGCAATTAATGACGGCGATGCAATCGACCTTGGCGGGCTTACACTTGAAGTTATATCGCTGCCCGGGCATACCCCCGGAGGAATATGCCTGCTTTTAAAAGAAAAACGTATATTATTTACCGGTGACAGCGTTAATCATCATCTTTGGATGCAATTAAAAGAAAGTCTGCCTCTAAAAACATTTCTTGTAAATCTTGATAAAATTTCATGGGTAACCGAAAAGGCGGATAAAATACTACATGGTCACGCTCAGGATTTTGATGATATTTCGTTGTTTGATGAACTACGGTCCGGTATTAAAGAACTCATCGAAACGAAAGGAAAAGGCAAAACAAGAAACAGTACGAAGTACAAATGGTTCGGAGGCATTGCAAAACAATACCCTTTCGGCAGTGACACAAGCGTTATTTGCTACAACGACGAAAAAATGGATTGAAGAAGTTCAAGCCTCTCCGAACAGCTTAGCCGCATTATTATATAAAATTGCTTCTCTTTCGTCTTCCGAAAGTTCAAGCCTGAGAAATCTGTCCAGTTCATCGCTGTGCCTCCACATGGGGTAATCCGAGCCGAACATGAACTTATCAACACCGTGGCTTCGAATCATATCAACTGCTTCAGCCGGTTCAAGAAAGGCTAACGAACTTGAAGTATCCATGAAAACATTCCTGCCAATCAAATATTTGCGGGAATCCTCCCACATCCTGTAACCTCCGAAATGGGCGGCAATAACAATCAGATCCGGAAACTTGTCAAGAATGCGGGCAAGACGGATGGGGCTTGAAGAATCCTGGTTTTGATCCCCCATATGGATTAACAGGGGGAGCTCTCCGGCAATGGCTTTGTAAACAGCCATCATTGAGGGTTCGTCAATAACAAAATGCTGAAATTCCGGGTGCAGTTTGATCCCTCTTAACCCCAAGGAAACTATCCTTTCAACTTCAGCATCAATATCCTCAAAGCTAAAATGTAAGGTACCAAAACCAATCATGTTGCTATGGCTTTTAACAACGTCAGCAATATAATTGTTGATGGCTTTCACCTGATCTGAATGAGTTGCGGAGGAATGAACCAGGTAGCGGTCTACGCCAATCTGTCGGCCGCTTTTCAGAAGTGCGTCAACAGTGCCACTTTCATACATATTGCGATTATAATACCTTCCGATGTTTTCTACGGCCTTTTCAGCAATGTTGTCAGGGAAGATATGGTTGTGAACATCAAAAATTTTGTATTTTTTATTCAAAAGCATCATTATCCTTTATTATAAAAAAACGTAAACAGCATGAACTTCAGTAGTAAAAAAAACAAAACTTACGCAGACAGTTGTAAATATTAACTGCCTGCGGAGATTTATGGCTGTTTATCATAAAAAATTTGTATTAATTTAAATCAATATACCGCGCTGTTACGCCGTTCAGACTGTTAAGTTCATTAACCAGGGCCTCTACATCTTCTTTACTTCCACAAGGCTGCAATACGATAATCCCGTCTAATGAACATGCATCGTCGCTAACTTCATGCAGTCCCAAACGTGCTCTAATCTTACACCCGTTTTTTGTAAGTGTCTCCTGGAATTTTACCGCATTATCAATTCTATTGTCCATGCGAATACCGATAATATAGTAACAAGACATTAAAATAACCTCCTATGCGCCAAAAACTGTATAATATTTTATATAATTATAACAATTAAGTACTTTTGATACAAGCACTGTACAATTAATCAATTGGTTCTGTTACAAATATATTTTTTTGTTTTAGCGTATAGGGCCTTTCACTAAAATCAAGATTTCTTCAACCCAATTATTCAAATCATGGAGAGAGTTATAATTAGATTATTGATTAGGTTGATAAAATGAATACTTGAATACGAAGGAGTTTAAGTTTATTATAGAAATTGGAAGGAAGGCTTCGAAATGATACAGAAGCAATGCAAATTATTAAATGCACATGTACATAGAATGTGTTTTGACAAATATTCTATTTATACATCCATGGCCAAGGTTATTCATAGATGGGATAAAAAAACAAAAGAACTTATTTCTTCTGTTACGGTACCTCCGAATGATAATTTAAAAAAAGGAGCGCTGTTATGTGTAGATGAGAAAAATATCTATTTCAACAGTATTTACTTTTTTCATGTGATGGACAAAAAAGCTTGACAAAAAAACGAAATATTTATTTAAGTATTAGGAATTTGTCTGACAAATAAAAGGAGCGGATACAGATGAACCATGCTGTCGAATTAAGATGGCTGGAAAAAAACACGGTTTCCTCTCAGGGGGTTACATGGGGAGTTCCGTGGAAAAAAGGGGCTTTGAAGAGGAATGAAGAGATTATATTGACAAATGATAACGGTGAACCTATTCCTGTTCAAAGCTGGCATCAGGCATATTGGCCGGATGGAACTGTAAAGTGGACAGGACATGCCATATCACTAAAGCAAAAAATAAAAAAGTTATATTTAAAAAAAGGAACTCCTTTAAAGCAAGAGGAAGACATACAGATTAAAGAAAGCAAAACCGGTATTGTAATTGATACCGGTGTGATTACTTGTCAGATAAATAAATCCGGGCCTAATATCATCCATTCAATTTCGATGGACGGATATGTTAATTGCAAAAACGGTAAGCTTGTATGCATACGAGAAGAAAGATTAGGCAAACCGGGAAATATGCAGCTTCGTGAAGAAAAATTTGAAAGTATTGTGACTGAGGCGGTCATAGAACAGGGAGGACCTATACGCTGTGTCGTAAAGGTTTCAGGAAAACACGAATCTCTTACGGGAACCCGCCGGTGGCTTCCTTTTACGCTCCGCTTCTATTTTTACAAAGGTCAGTGTATGGTGCGGATGGTTCATAGTTTCATTTATGACGGTGATAAAGAATCAGATTTTATTAAAGGTCTGGGGATAACTTTTACTGCCCCGCTAAAAGGCGAATATTATAACCGTCATGTAAGGTTATCAGGTGATACAGGTTTCTTTTCAGAAGCCGTACAGCTTTTGTCTACATGGAGACCTCGGATTCCTGTAGAAATTTACAAAAAGCAGATTCTGGGAGAAGTTATTTCACTGGATAACAGTCCTGAAATTATAGATAGGCTTGGAACAATAACATCATGGGATAGTTATAAGCTGGTACAGATTACAAGCGAAACCTACAGGATTGAAAAAAGGACCCAGGAAGGCTGCTGCTGGGTACATGCAGGCAGCGGACGAAGATCATGCGGCCTTGCATATATTGGTGGGGAGTATGGCGGCCTTGCCGCGGGGATCCGTAAATTTTGGCAGAAATACCCTTCATCAATTGAGATACACGGAATGAAAAAGGAAGATGCGTCGTTAACATTATGGTTCTGGTCCTACGACGCGCAGCCAATGGATTTGAGGCATTATGACACAAAGACTCATGTAGAAAGCCATTATGAAGGTTTCGAAGAAATTCGAAGCACACCTTTCGGTATAGCGAACACGAGTGAAATTATCCTTCAGCCGTATAATAAAACACCTTGCTCAGAAGAATTATCAGAACTGAATACCCTGCTTACATCTCCCGGGCTTTTGGTATGCACGCCTGAATATTATCACGGGGTTAAGGCGTTTGGTGTCTGGAGTCTGACGGATTACTCTACAGAAGCTAAAAGATTTATTGAAAACCAGTTAGAACAGACAATTTCATTTTACCAGGATGAAATAGAACAGCGCCAATGGTATGGGTTCTGGAATTACGGCGATATCATGCATACATATGATGCTGTAAGGCATACCTGGAAATATGATATGGGAGGCTATGCATGGCAGAATACCGAGCTTGTTCCTACGTATTGGCTGTGGTACAGTTTTCTTCGAACCGGCCGGAGTGATATTTTTCGTATGGCTGAAGCAATGAGCCGTCACACGATGGATGTGGATATATACCATATCGGTGAATATAAAGGCCTTGGTTCCCGGCATAACGTACTGCATTGGGGCTGCGGATGCAAAGAAGCGAGAATCAGTATGGCTGGACACCACCGTTTTTATTTTTATCTGACTTGTGATGAACGGGCTGGGGATATATTGGATGAGGTCAAAGACGCGGATTTTGCTACTGTTCATTTGGATCCGATGCGTGCATATTATCCTAAGGAGGAGTATCCGACTCACGTAAGGAGCGGTCCGGATTGGGCGGCATTTTGTTCAAATTGGTTAACACAATGGGAGCGTTATGAAGATAAGAATTACAGAGACAAAATTCTGATGGGTATACAATGCTTGAAAAAAATGCCCTATCGACTATACGGAGGTACTGTTTTCGGATACAATCCAGACACTGGAGAATTAATACATCCAAAAGAAGAACGTGGTACCGGCTCCCATCTGGTACTCTGCATGGGAGGGCCTCAAATATGGATGGAGCTTTCTGATATTATTGAAGACAAAGAGTGGGATGAAATGCTGGCGGAATATGGGGTTTTTTATAACCTTTCACATGAAGAAAAAATTGCACGCACGAACGGAGCAGTACCTGGTCATGGCTTTTCTTTTCCAATGTTCTCAGCTTCATTGCTTGCATTTGCTGCAGAGAAAAAAAAGGATCGTGAAATAGGAAGAAAGGTATGGGATATTTTATCGGGTAAAGGCAGCGAATACCATAAACCTTTCCGGATAGAAAAATTGGAAGTAGAAAAGACCGCATATATTAAACCGATTTATGAAATTCCCTATATTTCAACTAATACTGTCGCACAGTGGGCGTTAAACGTTATCGTTTGCTTAGAACTGGCAGGAGAAGATTTGACAGATGACTTCATATCGCGTTTCTAAGATACAAGGCCGAGGCAAGGGAAGGACAGTTATCGTGTTTGTTTATCAATTTAAATATAACGGTTGATAAAAGGAGAATATATTGGTAAAATATAAACGTACAATCATAGCATTCAGACATATATGAAAGTTTTTATTTCACATCGCTTTGTGTTTATTTAGTAAAATGTAGTTTGTCAAAACCCCATAAAAATTAGTGACACTACTTTATTTACACTACTTAAAAAGAGAGGAGTTATACTTATGTTAGGAAACCCAAAACTTATTGAAACGTTAAATGCTTTACTTGCGGACGAGCTTGCGGCCATCAACCAGTACATAGTACATGCGGAAATGTGTGAGGACTGGGGATATGGTAAGTTACATGAAGGCTTTGAGAAGCGGTCAATAGAAGAGATGAAACATGCTGAACAACTCATCGGAAGGATTCTGTTTCTCGGTGGAACACCTGTCGTAACAAAACTAAGTAATATTAAAATTGGAAAGGACGTTCCAAAGCAAGTAGAATATGACCGTGCTGCAGAGGAAAGCGCAATCAAAGCTTATAATGATGCTATAGCGCTTGCCGGCGAGGTGCGTGACCATGCAACAAGAGATATCCTTATACAAATTCTAAACGACGAAGACCGTCACATGGATGAACTTGAGGAACTATTAGATCAGATTGAGCAGATGACTTTGCCCATGTTCTTGATAACTCAGGTTGATTAATTATTTTGTAAGAAGACTTAAATTCAAGAGGCTGTAACAATTACAGCCTCTTTTATTATAAAAATTCAAAATTTAAATCATGAATTTGTACAATCGGTGCCCGGCTGCTCCTGGTTTCATCAAGTGAAAATCTTTTTCTTAAATTCATGATAAAATAACCTCACCCGTTACCGAAATCATAGATTTCGAACGGGTACCCGAGAGCATTGTATCATGAATTTGTACAACCGGTGCCCGGCTGCTCTCGGTTTCACCAAGTAAAATCTTTGATTTTCTAAAATTCATGATAAAATAACCTCACCCGTTACCGAAATCATAGATTTCGAACGGGTACCCGAGAGCATTGTATCATGAATTTGTACAACCGGTGCCTGGCTGCTCCTGGTTTCACCAAGTAAAATCTTTGATTTTCTAAAATTCATGATATAATCAAAAGTAAAGAAGCACATAGGCTCTTAGGAGTGTTGTGAATTTTACTTTATCGTTTTAAGACATTATACTTTCAAAAAATAACAGATAAAGAAAAAAGCAATCAGAACGGAAAGAAGAGAGCTTAAGTGGGGGATAATTTAATGGAGAGTTCTTTACCAGCACCTGTGATAGAGTTTCAACCTGATATTTTAATGTGTGAAAGCGTGGGTATGTATATTTCGCTTCCTAAAGACGATTTTACCTTTTTTACTCGCGGAAGCCATAAGCATCAGGGTTATGAGTTTATGCTGCCGATAACTGATATGCCTTTAGTGGAAATTGACAACAAAGATGTTTATGCACGCAAATACCATGTGATACCGATCAATCCCATGCAGGAACACGGTGTCAGCGGCAGGATGGAAAATGTAAGGTTCATAAATATCTTATTTGATGAAGATTTTTTCAACAGAATAATAGGTGATGCATTCAAGCAAAAAAATCTTCTGTTCCGCAATGAAAACTATCCGGTAAGTATGGAGCTCTATTCCCTGATAAAGATCTTTATCAAGGAAAGCACGATGAATTCTCCCGAAAGGCGTATTATGCTTCAAAACCTGAGTCATACAATTGCAATACTTATTTTCAGGGACATAAAAAAAGAGTCAAACTTATTTCTGTTGGGTAAACCATTTAATGCCGTAACAATTAAAATTAAAAAAGTTGTTGATTACATTAAAGAAAATTATCAGAAGGAATGCTCATTAGAGGAATTATCCGAGATCGCCGGTATAAGCCGATTCTATCTTATCAGGGCCTTCAAAGATTACTTAGGAAAAACACCTTATGATTACCTTTTAGATATCAGAATTGAGAATGCAAAACAGCTTCTAACTAAAGGTAATATGTCAATAACTGATATTTGCCACGAATGTGGGTTTAATAATATGAGCCATTTCATACGAACGTTTAAAAAGAAAGCAGGTATTACACCTTCCATATATAAAAATTTCACTAAATTAGAGCAATAATAGCATATTTGTGCAATATACAGCAAGCAATTCAGTTTGCCATAAGTTACGATAGATTTGCATATAATGCAGACTTGTTGTAGGGAGGTGATTGCTTGAAGAAAGCCTGTGCTGTTATTGCGGTTATTTTTCTTGTTACCGGTATGTTTTCGGGATGCCGGTCAAAAAATAAAAAAACTGAAGATGACAGTTACAGCAATATTGTAGCAGTATCTTCATCAGAAAAAGGGATAGAAACCGGCGAATATGAAAAAAGGATAGATCAACTAATCAGGAAATACGCAAAAAATACGCCTGATGTTAAAAAACACCCAATCATAAAAGAGTTTGAAAAGGCAGATGATCTGGATAAAGTGGATATAGCGCTTGGACTTGCAGATGATATGACGATGTCGTGTGTTTTTGACTTAGAGAGTAATACAACATTCAAAGTTGCTGCCGAAGTGGTTAAGTCATATCCTCATCCACTGCTTCTGAATAATTTTGGTGCGATGTTAGCTGAAAAGTCTCCCGAAGATTCGTTGTTTTTCCTTTTACAGGCATTATATCAAGCGCCGGACAATCCGGTCATCCTTGTTAATGCGGCATATCTGTACATTGAAATAGATAACTTCACAGAGGCGGAAAACTGTGCGAAAAAAGCGCTGTTAGCTGCACCTGACTATGGCCCGGCTTATCAGATCCTAACCACCATTCATTTAAAAAACGAAGACTATATATTAGCAGCTGAAACTATGGTTAAAAGTGCAAAACACTGTTTTAATGATATAACCATCCACCACTTTGATTCGTTCCTTGAAGCAGTTGCAGAGCTGGATCCCGAAGTAGATGAATACCCGCTTATGGAAGAGTATATCAAAGAACTTTATCTGATAGCAAAAGAAAATGTAGACACCAATTTTGTAAGGGAAGGCATTGATACACCTGAGGCCCAGCTTACGCTTAAGCCTTTTCCCAAAATAAACGACAGTGGACTGGAAAGTATGAACCAGGAATTATTCGATATGCAGGGTGAAATATCAATGGTACATGACGACGTCAGGCGGGAATACTACAATTACCAGTATGCCGTTGAAGACTATTTGAATGAACCCTCATCAGCAGAAAAAGATATCTATCCGTTCAAAAATAACCTGAGGCAGATTTATGCCTTTAAAGTGCTGCAATCTTATTACAATTTTAAGCTTGAGAAATGCGCTCGCAAAGTCGAAAATAAAATTTATAAGTTTAGCGATGAAGCAAGCGAAAAGGAACTTAAAATGATGGATGAGCTGAACGAAAAGCAGGCATCAGGGCAAGACAGTTTTGACTTTGATATAATGAAACCGATGCGGCCTGAAGATCTCTTCGAAATAGAGAGAAAAGCTATGGAAGAATACAACAATGTCCTGAAGGAAATAAAAAAGGTTTATAACAGTTATACACCTGAAGTAATATCGATGTGCAGGGAACAATATAACGAGACAAAACAAATCCTTGAGGAATTCTGGCTTCGTTCAGGCGGAATCATTAAGTACATCACCGAAGAAGACATACTTAAACAGTTTGATTATGAGCGTACGATGACTGTTTATGAATATATAAATTATCCGATCAGCAACCTTCTGTACTGGGCCGGGAACCTTGTCGTAGCCGAAACTACGATGTTTTATACCGGGGAAATAATATCGCTTTTAGAATCAATGGGAATGATATCAGAAAATTATGAAGAGATTATGAGCCGGATCGAAAAGGCAGAAAAGAATGACGAAATGATACCCGATATCGAAGAACAGGCAATCACAAATTTTGATGAAAAAGGAGATTTGCCCGATGTGGGTTTTGAAGGTGATATTTTCGGCTTTGGCGCCAGCTTGCAAACTGATGGTGAGAGGCTTAAGGTCGGCCTCGAAACTCCTGTGTCAAGTTCGGAAGTCTCTAAAAATTTCCTGTACGACAAGCCTTCCAGGGGAGCATATTTAGAGTCATATACAGCCGTGGGTGCAAAAGCGCAGGGCAGTACCGACTGGTTTAAAGATTTTAAAAATGTGAAAAAAGCATTAGGTAAGGGACAAAAAGTTATCGGTAAAGTAGGAATAGGCTTTTCAAACAATGTATCTCAGGGTCATTATGTCTGCGTGAAAAAGGACGGCACCATTGCGGACAGGGGCATAATCTATATTCGGGAGTCGGGCGGTAGTATCGGTAATTTCGGTAAAAGCGAGCGGGTTGTTGTAAGGAAGTCCACAATAACCGGCTTGGCGATAAAGGAAAAAAGCACAAAATATAAGTTTGGTATTGGCTCTTTTACAGTGGGCAGATAAATTTAAGGAGGGAAAATCGAATGAAAAAAAGAATCTTTTTAATCATGCTTGTAATGTGTATT
>JAAYBO010000091.1 GCA_012730095.1 Clostridiaceae bacterium | reverse complement strand
TTTTCCGTTCAAAGCATTCAAATATACAGGAAGTGTCGCGACCAGGGTTTTTCCTTCACCCGTTTTCATTTCAGCTATGCGGCCCTGATGCAGCACAATACCTCCGATTAACTGAACACGGTAATGGCGCATTCCCAACACACGCTTTGACGCCTCCCTAACAACAGCAAAAGCTTCGGGCAAAAGATCGTCAAGCGTCTCGCCTTCGCTCAGCCTTTTTTTAAACAAATCAGTTTTAGCCCTTAATTCGCCATCTGAAAGCTTTTCCATATCGCTTTCAAGTTTTTCTATTTTATCAGCCAGCGGTTCAAGGCGCTTTAACTCCCTATCACTGTAATTACCAAATATTTTTTCTAGTAATCCCAATCTATTCCCTCTTTTCTTCTCGCTCCTTCAACCTTTCAAGTATCATGCGATAGCCATCGGCACCTTAATTAAGGCAACGGTTAACCCTGCTGATTGTAGCTTCGCTTGCTCCGGTTTTTTGGTGGATCTCACGGTATGTTTTCCCGTCATTAAGCATTTTAGCCACTTCCAACCTCTGAGCAAAAGCTTTTATTTCAGCTATCGTACCGATATCTTCGAAGAAATTATAACACTCATCCTTTGTTCTGAGAAGGAGAATTGCTTCAAACAACTTATCGGTTGCTTCATCCTGCAGCTTTTTATTCAAAAAAACCACTCCAAAAAGAAATACTGTATATTGGAGAAAAAGTTTGATATATTACGGATATTTTTAAAAATCTTCTCCTAATATTTCATATTCTATCTAACACGTATAATAAAGTCAAACGAATAAAATGATATAAAGACAGACGCCGTCCGCCTTTATATCGCGACCTGTATTACGAAAAATGAGATGGCTTGGCACCATCTCTTTACGTGATTTGTATGGTTGACACTGTAAGTGTTTGTACTTGCATTTATTAAACTACAAATCGTTCTGTCATCTGTTTCAATTTCTCCGCGGATTGCGTAAAAGCGCTGGCATTATCGGCAATCGTATTCATTAACTCATTCTGATTGTTTATCGAGATTACCGTTTCTTCTATACCCGCGGAATTTTCCTCTGAAATGGCTGCAATGTTTTCTCCCGCAATATTTACTTTCTGCACATTGTTATTTATATTCTCAAGGCCGGCTGAAACCTGTTCAACCTTTTCAACCATCAACCGCATTTCTGACTGGATGCGGTTGAATATTTCTCTGGTAGCCTGAATATTCGCGGTTCCGTCACGAACACTCCCATATCCGTTCTCAAGAGTCTGCGCGATAAATTTTGACTCTCCCTGTATTCCGGTAACCATTTCAGTAATTTTCTCAACGGATTCTGCAACCTGTACCGATAATTTTCCTATTTCATCGGCCACTACCGCAAAGCCTCTGCCGGCTTCTCCCGCCCTGGCCGCCTCAATCGCCGCATTCAATGCCAGGAGGTTTGTCTGCTTTGCAATATTGTTTATGATTTGAACAAGATCCGTAACCTTATCCAGACTCTCATCAAATATTCTTACTTTTTCAACCGTATCCCCGAAAATATCATGAATTTGCTGCATTGCACCAACGGAATTTTCCATTTGTCTTGTCCCGTCTCCAACGACATTTATAATATTTTCCGAAGAAACCTGAAGATCATCCTTATTCTGATTTGCATTCTGGATTAACCTGGAAAGATTGTAAATGGAGCCGGCAATTTCGCTGGCGGAGCCGGCCTGTTCCTGTGCGCCTGCCGACATTTGCGTCATAGTATCCGTAATATGTTCTATACCTGTTTTCCCTTCGATAACCCTCCTCTTCATTTCTGTGCTCTCAAACTCTACCACTTCGGAGGATTCTTTAATTCCGCTTATCATATACTTTAAGTCATGCAACGTTTTATTTATAGAGTCGGACAATTGAGCCACTTCATCCCTGCCGTCAAACTTTACCGCTTCCACACTCAAATTTCCATCGGATATCTGGTTTAAAACACTTACAACTTTATACAGATTTCGGCTTATATTTCTGCTTATGATAAATACAATAACACTGCCAAGCGAAGACGCGGTGATAATGGAAACTATCAAAATTATAAACGCATTTTGGACATGCCGGCCGGCTGAATTTATTTCAAGCCCCATTTCATAAATTACTTCATCTCTTAACCGTTCAAACAGCAAACTAGTTGGATCTCTCAGGCTGGATATCGTTACAGTTGCCATCATCGCTTCTTCTGTAGTTCCCGATACGATTTGATTATTAAAGGTATCATTCATTTTTTGGCTGTTTTTTTCTATTTGACTAAACATAAGTTTTTGCGAATCAGTATACATGTATGGTTCTAATTTTGTCACAAGTTCCGTAAACTCATCCTGAAAAACCTTGTACTCGTCTACTAATCTGTCCCGAGGCATATTAACATAGTCCAATATAATAAGTTCTTTCGCCTTGAATAACGAGCCCATGTGCGTCAAGTCAACCGCGCGGGCAGCGGTGGTTTCTATCACATCGACAGCATCTTTGATTTGGTATAGAGACATAATAACGAAAACAGATGCAATAATAACGAGAAAAATAGTAGTAAACAGCGCAATATTGTACTTTAAAGCGATCTTCAAGTTTCTCCATCTAAATATTGACATGTTTAATTCCTCCTAAAAATGTCTCCGGAAACCTGAGGCATTAAATGAAAAAATAGGCTATGTGTTTTTATTACCAACATTACCTGATTTTTAAAACATTTTTAATAAAAAGGTTATTTTGGACATTATCCGGCAGTACTGCTGTGCGTTTCAAAATAAACCAATTAATTTCTTATGTTTATTTCTAAAATAGACATTTTCACGAAAAAATTTGCATTTGCAATGTTAAAATTATATAATTATGTAAAAACATAAAATAAAAGAGTATAATATGGAGAATGGAGAGTTTAATGTGAATGGAAGTATCCTATCTAAAATCAAAGTTCCATTATTACTAATCATTATTT
>JAAYBO010000090.1 GCA_012730095.1 Clostridiaceae bacterium | reverse complement strand
TGGAAATGCGGAAATAATAACCCACTCCAGACCCTCCATTTTAAGTTCTTTTACGCTTACATATAAATTTTCATCTTTACTTTTATGTAAAAAAAGCGGATCCGGATTCAGGTTATATTTTTCATAAACATCTTTGAAATTTAAATCGTCAATCTGATCGATACGCAATCTGTCAATGATACCGTCCGCCGAAACATTAAAATTATTCATTCCCATCGAGTTGGCAATCAGGTAATGGGAATCCTTTTCAAAGATAATCGCGCGTCCGTTATATTTGCTCACCGAATCTTTGAGATAGCCGCCAATATCGGTTAGCAGCATGTGGGTTCCGATAACCCCCTGAAGTTCTCCTGATTTGCTGTATACAGGCAATGCGGCCGACACTGTCAGATCATTCATTACAAAATGCTTATAAACAGGAGCAAATGCAGGGCCTTTAGCCTCAACCGCGGCTTTATACCATTCCCGGGTGCGGGGATCAAATTTACCCGCGTTTACAACAAGGTCTTCGGCTGTCATGTCTTCATTTACTGTGTAATACCACGAATGTCCGCCCGTATCGGAATTATTCCTCATTATTTCAATAACACCGTTTTCATTTCTGCGTGCTCCGTAATACTCACCATTTACGGTGCCGTAGCTAAAGCTGTATATCTCACTGTTATGTGTACTTAAAACGCCGACAAAAAATTTTTCTCGCAGCTTTTCATCGGATAAATCCAGAATGCCGTTTTCAATAATTCTGTGGTTAACCTCATTAATATGGTTAGGTGTTTGCAAAAAAGAATATATTCTACTATATATGTTTTCGCTGATATCCTCGGCAATACTCACAGTTGTCTTCTTAGCGGAGGAAAACCAGTTCTTAAAAATTAAGAAGCCTATACTGCTTAACGATACAAACACAGCAGATATAAATAAAATAATAATTATCTTTCTTATCGAGAAGTTCTTTAAGTGTTCCTTCAATAGTTTTACCGTCCTTTTTACTCCCGGCAACAGGTGCCCGTCAGCCGTCTCCTCAATTTTCGGATGCTCTCGGAAAAAGGAGGATACAGTATTCCCATGTCAGTTATAATTGCTGTAATATACCGGTTTGGGGTAACATCAAACGCAGGGTTTCTTACGTTTACTCCATCAGGTACTATCCTGTGTTCGTGGATATGTGTAACTTCCCGCCGATCACGTTCTTCAATCGGTATCTGCCTGCCGCAGCAAATTTGGAAATCTATTGTCGATACCGGCGCTGCTATATAAAAAGGAATATTGTTTTCTTTCGCAAGGACAGCGATACTGTAGGTGCCAATTTTATTTGCAGTATCGCCGTTCGATGCAATCCTGTCCGCTCCGACGATGCAGCAGCTAATCTGTCGGGTATACATAAAATATCCGGCCATATTGTCACAGATCACAGTTACGGGAATACCGTCCTGCATCAACTCGTATGCCGTAAGCCTTGAGCCCTGAAGGTATGGACGGGTTTCATCAGCGAATACCTGAACCTGTTTCCCGGCGTTATGAGCCGCCCGGACTATGCCGAGAGCTGTTCCATAATCACAGGTTGCGAGACTGCCTGCGTTGCAATGAGTCAGTATTGTGTCC
>JAAYBO010000089.1 GCA_012730095.1 Clostridiaceae bacterium | reverse complement strand
GCGTCGGAAATAATAAACGATAACATAAGAATTGATTACAGGGTTTGATTTTTATGAAGAAAAAAGAAATAAAAAAAGCAGCGGCTCTTTCGTATGTCCCGGGGAATGACGCCGCTCCAAGGATAATAGCGTCCGGCAAAGGCTTGATCGCGGAGAAAATATTGGAAAAGGCGGAAGAGGAAAAGATACCTGTCTACGAAGACAAGCATCTGGCCGAAACTCTTGTTAATTTGAAGCTGGGCTCCGAAATACCTGTGGAATTATATGAGGTAGTCGCGGAAGTGCTGGCTTTTATAAGCCGTGTTGATGAATCGGCGGGAAAAAAATTCGGCGGGAATATTACTGGAAGGTAATAATATATATGGAACGAAGGAAAATGGGGGAACTTGGTGAAAAACTTGCCGCTGATTACCTGAAAAAGAACAACTGCAGGATTCTTGCAAGCAATTACAGGGCAGGGCGGATAGGAGAAATAGATCTTGTTGTTTCAGATCATGAAGCTATATCATTTATTGAAGTAAAAACCCGTACAGGAAAAAAATACGGCACTCCCGCCGAGGCTGTCACGTATGCGAAGCAAATGACAATCCGCCGCGTAGCGATGTGCTTTTTAAAGGAAAAGGGGTTAATTAACAATCCGGTTAGGTTTGATGTGATTGAAGTTATGCTCACTAAAGAAGGAAAGGTTTTAAGCATAAACCATTTAAAGAATGCATTCTGAAATATGCATTCTCAAATTTTCCACTGAAAAAATTAAATTTAAGAGGAGGGCTTTTATGTTTATTGCTGATGGGCACTGCGATACGCTTACCGAAGCGGTAGATAAACACACAGGCCTTGTGAAAAATGTTCTTCACTGGGATATATCAAGAGCTTCGGAGTATGATGCCTTTATCCAGGTTCTTGCCATTTTTCAGGACAGTGAAAAAAACAAACCATCGGTATCCCAGACCGAATATTATATAAAAAAAGCCGAAGCTGTTCAAAAACAGGCTGAAAAATTCATGCTCGCAAAGGATGCCGAACAGATTAAAAAAGCTGTTGATGAGCGTATGGTATGCGGTATACTGGCAGTTGAAGGAGGAGACTGCCTTAACGGGGATATCGACAATTTACTTAAGCTTTATGATATGGGTATAAGGATTATGACGCTTACATGGAACAATGCCAACGAACTTGGGGATGGCTGCTATCAAACACTTCACGGAGGACTTACCCCTTTTGGACGCGAAATAGTACGATTAATGCAGAGTATGGGAATGATTGTTGATGTGTCGCATGCGGATGAAAAGACATTTTGGGATTGTATTGAAGAATGCCGGGAGCCTGTTATCGCCTCCCACTCAAATGTCAGGGCGGTTTATGACCACCCCCGAAACCTATATGATGATCAAATACGCGCAATAGCTAAAACCAAAGGAGTAATAGGCATTAATTTTTATACCGAATTTATAGGGCCTTCAAAAATGAATGATGTTGACGGATTACTTAGGCATATTGAACATTTATGCACTGTAGCCGGTGAAGATATAGTAGCTATTGGGGCTGATTTTGACGGTGTGGAGAGCCTTCCTGAACAAATTCACGGTGTGCAGGATCTTGACGTTCTTTTTAACAGCCTGGCGCACCTGAATTATTCCGACAGAGTAATCCGAAAAATAGCCGGAGAAAACCTGCTTCGTGTTTTTAACGATGTTTTGTGCTGAAATATGCCTTTTACCCGTTTAACGGCACGAATCAGGGATAATAATACAAATATTACATATGCCGAAATTTTCCGTATCAAGGAGCGAATGGATGGATAAAGCACGGGCAACGGCACTTAAAGCGCTGATCGAAATAGAAACAAAAAAAGCATATTCAAACTTAGTGCTGAAAAACCTTCTGCACAGCGACAGCCTCGACACAAGGGACAGGGCCTTTATCAGTGAACTGGTATACGGCACGGTTTCACGCAAGCTAACCATTGACTGGATTATATCACAGTTTTCAAAAACTAAGCTGAAAAAGATATCGCTGCGCGTTCTTTCAATTCTCCGGCTTGGAGTATATCAAATCATGTTTTTGGACAGGGTTCCGCACGCCGCGGCGTGTGATACGTCGGTAGAACTGGCAAAAAAATATGCGAAAGAGTCAAGCGGATTTGTAAACGGGATTCTACGCAATATTTCCCGCGGCAGTGATGAAATCCGTATGCCTGAAAATACAGGTTCCACCGCATTTGAGCTTTCCGTAAAATATTCTTTTCCCGAATTTCTCGTTGAAGACTGGCTTAGTGAGTTCGGCTGCGAATTCACGGAAAAAATCCTTGATTCGCTTCTTACGCGCCCGGATTTTTATGTCAGGGTTAACACCCTTAAAACGAGCCCTGAAGCCATCATTGAAGAATTATCAAAAGAAGGTATTGAAGCACTGCCGGGACGTTTTTTAAATGAAGCGCTGATCCTGCGCAATGTATCGGATATCTCCCGCTTAAAAGCGTATACCGAAGGGCGAATAACAGTACAGGATGAAAGCTCAATGCTTGCCGCGAAAATTCTTGAACCTCAGCCGGGCGAAAGAATACTTGATATCTGTGCCGCACCGGGAGGGAAGACGACGCACATTGCCGAATATATGAAAAACAAAGGCCGTATCGCCGCGTGGGATATTCACAGGCATAAAGTCAAGCTGATATGGAACAATGCGCAAAGATTAGGCGTCAAAATAATAGAGCCGGAGGTGAGGGATGCCCTTGTGCCTGTCGACGAACTGGCGGGCAAATTCCACAGGGTTTTGGTCGACGCGCCCTGCTCCGGGACAGGAATTATAAGAAGAAAACCGGATATAAAATGGCACAGGAGACCGGAAGATTTTGGAAAACTGGTTGAGCTTCAACAAAAAATATTGTATAATGCCAGTAGGTATGTAATGCCGGGAGGGGTACTCGTATACAGTACTTGCTCACTTGATCCAAGGGAAAATTCGGCAGTTATTAATGCCTTTGTTAAGGAAAATACGGATTTTATAATGGAACCGATTAAAATTTTGTCCGGTGTTGTTGAAGATAAAAAAGAAACAGCGGAAGGAATGCTGAACCTGTATCCCCATATTGACGGGACAGACGGTTTTTTTATCGCAAGGCTTAAAAGGAACAAATGACAAAGCCGAGGGGTAAGGCTGGTTTTTATATGACGGATAAAAAAAATGTGCTTGATTTTGATATGGAACAATTAAAAAGTGTAATTAGCGATCTTGGTGAACCGGCCTATAGAGCAAAACAAGTGTGGGAATGGGTGTATAATGGGGCCGGATGTTTTGATGAAATGACAAACCTTCCGAGAACATTCAGAGACCTTTTAAATAGCCGCCTTTGTATCGGCAGTATGCGTATAGCTGAAAAACTTGTATCCGACAAAAACGAGACAATAAAATACCTTTTCGCTTTGCCGGACGGAAAGGCTGTTGAGAGTGTTCTGATGAAGTACCGCTATGGAAACAGCGCTTGTCTGTCAACTCAGATTGGATGCAGAATGGGATGCCGTTTTTGTGCTTCGGCTAAACTTGGAATTGACCGTAACCTAACCGCGGGCGAGATGATGGCTCAATTTATCGCAATGCAGAAAGATTGTGGAGAGAGAATAAGCCGTGTAGTACTTATGGGCATCGGAGAGCCCTTTGACAACTATGATGAGGTTGTTCGGTTTATACGCCGCTTAAATCAAAAGGATACTTTTGGTATAAGCTACAGAAGGATGACTGTGTCCACATGTGGTCTTGTCCCGGAGATTAAAAGGTTTATAAGCGAAAACATACCGGTTAATCTTTCGATTTCCCTTCATGCGCCGAATGATGAAATAAGACGGCGGATAATGCCCGCTGCTGCAAGATATTCGTTTGACAAAATTTTGTCCGCATGTCATATTTATATTCATAAGACCGGAAGAAGAGTTACTTTTGAATATATATTAATCAGCGGGGTAAACGACAGGGATGAACATGCGGCTGAGCTGGCTGAAAGGATTTCGGGACTTTTGTGCCATGTGAATCTGATAGCATTAAATCCCGTGGAAGGTTCGGACTATATGAGAAGCGATAGAGAGAGGACGGAAGCCTTTAAGAATATTTTGGAAAAATACCATATACCGGTTACCGTGCGCAGGGAACTTGGTGATGATATATCGGCATCTTGTGGTCAATTGCGTAAAAATTCCATTGAAAGTGACTGGATGGTGGATTAACTTTGGAATATGCAGCTATAAGCGATAAAGGGATAATTCGTGAGCAGAATGAGGATTTCTGGAATATCGTTCTGGACCTGAACGAGAATCCCATAGCTTTCATAGTGGCGGATGGCATGGGAGGACACCAGGCAGGGGATGTGGCAAGCAGAATGGCTGTAGAAATAATCTCCGATGAAATCAGCCGTTTTATAGAATCCAAAGATGCCGGCTCTTCACTGTCGATGGTTTTTGAAAAGGCTATTTATAAGGCTAATGAAGAAATATACCGGTATTCAGTGGTTTTTTTGGGCGGCGCAAGCATAGGAACAACCCTTACCGCCGGTATTATTGAAGGAAATATACTGACTATTGCGCATATTGGTGACAGCCGGTTCTACATAATCCGTGAAGGTAAAATTAAAAAGCTGACCAGGGATCATTCATTTGTGGAAGAGTTGGTGGAAAAGGGTATACTTGATCAGGAAGAAGCAAACAAGCATCCCTTGAGAAACCAGATAACACGGGCTCTTGGATATGAGGAACAGATACAGATCGATTTTTACAAAATTGAAGTAAAAAAACAGGATACTTATTTGTTCTGTACAGATGGGCTGACAATGAAAATGTCATCTTTGGAACTGCTTTCAATACTTTTACAGGAAAAAACGCTTGATGAGATTCTTAAAAGCATGGTGGAACTGGCAAACGAACGCGGCGGAGATGATAACATAACCGCTATTGCCGTAAGAATATGACGGGATGCAATTTTTGCCGTTATTTATGATGTTGAACAAATCGAATTTGAGGTGCGGGAATGACTGGAAGAGTTCTTAATAACAGATATGAACTTGTTGAAAAAATTGGGACCGGTGGCATGGCGGATGTATATAAGGCGCGCTGCCGTGTATTAAAGCGCTGGGTTGCCGTTAAAATACTGAAAGATGAATTTGTTAACGACGAGGAGTTTTTGGAGCGTTTTGAGAGAGAGGCATATGCGGCGGGAAGTCTGAATCATCCGAATATAGTATCCATTTATGATGTTGGAAGAGAGGACAATATCCGTTATATTGTAATGGAGTATGTAGACGGAATTACACTGAAAGACTATATCCGGCAAAATGGAGCTTTGCCCTGGGACGAGGCTGCCGACATAGCAATCTCAATACTCAGCGCACTTCATAAGGCTCACAGGCACAATATTATCCATAGGGATATAAAGCCTCAAAATATACTTTTAACTTCCGATAATGTACCGAAGGTGTCTGATTTTGGTATCGCAAGAGCTTCAACGACTACGACAGTAACCAGAAAAATCGATACGGTCGGTTCTGTCCATTACGCATCGCCGGAACAGGCAAGAGGCGGTTATACCGATGAAAAATCCGATCTTTACTCTGTTGGTGTAACCCTTTTTGAGATGGTTACCGGGCGTGTGCCGTTTGATGCCGACAACCCTGTTACAGTCGCACTGAAACAGATAAATGACGACCCCCCGAAACCATCAGCCTATGTTCCCGAACTACCCGAAGGAATCGATAATATTATCCTGAGGGCAATGAAAAAATCGAAATCGGAACGCTATGACAGTGCTCTTCAAATGATAGCGGAACTGGATCACGTGAAAAAAGGCGAGCTTGGTGAAAATCACTCGAATAACTGGGATACTCAGTTTACCACGCGCGTTATTGTGAATACGGAGGAAGAAACGTTGGCAGGAAAAAAAGATAAAAAAGCTAAAAAAAGAGATAAGAAAAGAGATAAAAATAGAGATAAAAATAGAGATAAGAAAAGAGATAAGAAAAGAGATAAGAAAGATAGCGGTAAACCTAAAAAAAGCTTGGGCGTAGCTGTATTATACGTAATTTTGCTCGGCGTGATTATCGGTGGGCTCTGGCTGATGTATGTTCATGTAATTGGCCCGTTTATTGCAACAATCCTCGAACCTAAGAATCCTGATGTCGAATTGAAAAGCTACGTTGGTATGACTCTGGATGAAGCGGTGGCCGATTTAACGATGTTAAATATCCCGTATGAAGACCCGGTTTATGAGTTTCATGACACGATAGAAAAAGGCGTTGTAATAGAGCAGAGTCCCGCCGCTGGAATGGAAGTTAAAACGGGAGCGGATGCAATGACAAAGGTTAAGCTTACCGTAAGCAACGGAAAGCAGGAGGTCGAAATCCCAAAAGACCTGAAATTCGCTGATTTTCTTGAAACAATGATTTTCTTAAGGGACGATTTGAAATTAAAACCAATGGAGGTTGCCGAGTATAGTGACGAGGTTGCGCTGGGAAGAGTAATAAAAACAGAACCGGAAATGGGTTCCGTAGTTCAGGTCGGAAGCCAGGTAAAAGTTTATAAAAGCCTTGGGCCTGAGCTGGAATTTGTTACCGTGCCTGATTTAACCGGATGTACAATGGACGAGGCAAAGCATCTACTCTTATCAGTTAATCTCAGTATCGGCAGGATATTCCCCGAGGGTAAGGATGGTTACAAGGGGTTTATCATCAACCAGGAACCTAAAGCGGGTGATACGGTTAAAGAACTGACGCCTGTTAATATTTACTTTCAGGATGAACAGTCCCAGGCATCGGGCGATGGAGGCGGGAACGGCTATGTAAGCGTACCGGGCGACGTGCGTATAACCGAGCATATAAATATCCCTGAAGGCGGACAATTCGGTGATACAATATTCCTGGAAGTCTACACGCTTTTCGAAAAAACAGGAGAGGAAGTGCTGGAGCTGCGGGTTAACCTTAAAAAGACCGATTTTCCGAAGTCGGTCCTCATACCTGTTACTCCGGGATACAAAACGACAATGAAGGTTTTTATGGATAACAAGCTGCAGTACCAAAAGGATATATTTGCCCGACAGTAATGGAAATGGAGGAGTGTTTTTGCCGGAAGGTCTGATTCTAAAAGGCGTAGGAGGATTTTATCAGGTAGAAAGCAGGGAAGGCTTATATGAATGCAGAGTAAGAGGGCTTTTCAGAAAAAAAGGAATAACACCTTTGCCGGGCGATTACGTTGATTTCACAATAACGGATGAAGCGGCAAAAGAGGGCTGGATTGAAGAGATTAGGCAGCGGCGCAATTATTTCAATCGCCCGCCTGTTGCAAATATAAACAGATTAGCCGTCGTACTGGCGGCAGCGAACCCCTCACCGGATTTTCTGCTTGCCGATAAATTAATTATATCGGCTTTACTTAATGATATAGAGCCGATTGTGATAATAAACAAAATCGATCTTGTTAAACGTGCTGATATCGACGAAACAGAAAGAATATATATAAAGACAGGTTTTCCGATCGTAAAAATGAGCAAGGTAACAATGGAAGGTTATGACTTACTGCATGAAAAGCTGAAAGGGAAATGTACTGTTTTCGCCGGACAGTCGGGGGTCGGTAAATCCACAATTCTTAACAACATAACATCCTCTTCGGTGATGGAAACCGGAGAAGTAAGTAAAAAAATAAAAAGAGGAAAACAGACAACCAGACATGTTCAATTAATACCCATTGATTATGGGGGGTATGTAGTTGATACACCGGGATTCAGTTTAATGTCTCCGGAAGGAGTTCAGCATGAAGAGCTTTCATGGATGTATCCCGAGTTTGAAAAGTATCAAAGCCTGTGCAGGTTTAATGGGTGCAGCCATATTAAAGAACCAGGGTGTTCGATAAAGGATGCCGTTAAAGCAGGTGAAATATCTGAAAAGCGTTATGAATGCTACAAAAGAATTTATGAGGAGTTGAAGCAATTATATGACAAAAGATACGAATAACGGAATAATTATTGCGCCTTCTATCCTGTCGGCCGATTTTTCACGATTGAAGCAGGCTCTTGATATGATAAAGGAATCAGGAGCGGACTGGGTTCATGTTGATGTAATGGACGGGCATTTTGTTCCGAATATTACGATAGGTCCTCCGGTTGTTGAATCGCTGCGCAAGGCAACCGATATGTTCCTTGATGTCCACCTGATGATAGAGGATCCGGATAAATACATATCCGACTTTGTTTCAGCCGGCGCCGACCTTTTAACTGTTCACGCCGAAGCGTGCACTCATCTGAACCGTACAATTCAATTAATTAAAGAATTCGGAATTAAAGCCGGAGTATCGCTTAACCCAGCAACGCCGCTTGTTATTATTGAATATCTTCCGGATTCCGTTGACATGATCCTTTTAATGACGGTAAACCCGGGTTTTGGAGGTCAGTCATATATTCCGCAGATGACCGGAAAAATAAGAAAACTTCGCGAACAGCTTAATCGTGAAGGAAAAAGCACAGATATTCAAATAGACGGCGGGATCAGCACAGACAACATAAAAGAGGTTACATCGGCAGGAGCCAACGTTATAGTTACCGGAT
>JAAYBO010000088.1 GCA_012730095.1 Clostridiaceae bacterium | reverse complement strand
TTAATGGCGAAACACGGACTTATCGATATGCAGGTTTTTGTTAAAGGGGACATTTCCGTAGATGCGCATCATTCCGTTGAAGACGCGGGCATAGTTTTAGGGCAGGCTATTTCTGCGGCATTAGGAAATAAGGATTCGATAAGGCGTTATGGAACCGCTTTTGTACCTATGGATGAAGCCCTCGCAATGGTATCGCTCGATCTTTCATCAAGACCGTTTCTTTATTTTGATGTTCCATTCTCACGGGCAAAGATCGGCGAAATGGAATCTGAAATGATAGAAGAATTCTTCCGGGCGGTTTCAGTTCATGCGGGTATTACGCTGCATATTAAAATGCTTCATGGAAAGAACAATCACCATATGGCTGAAGCAGTTTTCAAGGCATTTGGACAGGCGCTTCGCCAGGCCGCTTCAATAGATGAACGAATACAGGGCGTATTTTCAACAAAAGGAGTTCTTTAATGCGTTTTGTCGCCGATTTCATACTGGAAGAAACAGTGGGGCGGGCATAGAGATTTAAAAGCTTAATAAAGGTGGTATACGGTAAATGATTATATATCCGGCAGTTGATATAAAGAACGGGCGCTGCGTAAGGTTATTGCAGGGAAGGTTTGACAGAGAAACGGTTTATGGCGATGATCCTGTCGAAATTGCGGAAAAATGGGCGTTAATGGGCTCCAAATGGCTGCATGTGGTTGATCTGGACGGCGCAAGAAGCGGATTTTCAAAAAATCGAAGCATATTGGCCGATATTGTTAAAAAAGTAAAGATACCTGTGCAGACAGGCGGGGGCATACGCACAATCAACGATATTGACGAAGTTATTGCTTTAGGTGCCGAAAGAGTCGTGTTAGGCACAGCGGCTGTTAAAAACCCGGAGTTTCTTAAAAAAGCGCTTGATAAATACCGGAGCAGAATTGCCGTTGGTATTGACGCAAAAGACGGTAAGGTTGCAATAGACGGATGGGAAACAATAAGCGGATACAATGCGGTAGAATTTGCAAAAAGAGTTGAGCAGCTTGGTGTTTCTGTAATTGTATATACTGATATTTCCACCGATGGAATGCTCAGCGGGCCAAACCTTAAGGCTGTTGAGAAGATGGTCGGCGCTGTCGGAATTGATGTTATAGCTTCAGGTGGGGTAAGTTCGGTACAGGATTTATTAAGCCTTAAAAATGCAGGTGCGGCCGGTGCTATTACCGGAAAGGCAATTTACACCGGCGCAATCGATTTAAACCATGCGTTAAAAATGGTTTAGTATGTTGATTTAGTATCTTTATCCCTGATTTCTACCCTGCGGATTTTACCGCTGATTGTTTTCGGAAGCTCTTTAACAAATTCAATCACTCTTGGGTATTTATATGGAGCAGTTACCTTTTTAACATGCTCCTGAAGCTCCTTTACAAGATCTTCAGACGGTGTGTATCCGTTGGTCAAAACAACGGTAGCTTTTACAATTTGTCCTCTCAGCTCATCGGGCACCGCTGTTATTGCGCATTCAAGCACGGCAGGATGTTCTAAGAGCGCGCTTTCCACTTCAAACGGGCCTATCCGGTAACCCGAACTTTTTATTACATCATCGGCACGCCCAACGAACCAGAAATAACCGTCCTCGTCCTTCCAGGCCATATCTCCCGTGTAGTAAATATCGTCATACCATACGGAATCGGTTAAAGCTTTATCACGGTAGTATCCATCAAAAAGGCCAACCGGACGAATTTTATCGGTTTTTAGGACAATTTGCCCTTCCTCACCGATATCACACACATTTCCGTCAGGGTCATGTATTTCAATGTTATAAGTAGCAACCGGCCTGCCCATTGATCCCGGTTTCGGATTCATCCATGGCAGCGTCGCTATTGCAACGGTCATTTCAGTTTGACCGTAACCTTCCATAAGTTTAAGTCCTGTCGCTTCATAAAACTGCCTGTATACTTCAGGGTTTAGAGGTTCTCCTGCGACAACGCAATATTCCAAGCTGCTTAAATCAAATGCCTTAAGGTCACACTTAATGAAAAAACGGTATATTGTCGGAGGTGCGCAAAATGTAGTAATTTTATACTTTCCGATCATCCTCAACAGGTCGGTCGGATGAAACTTCCCGCCGAAATCATATGCAAAGACCGCACTTCCGCATATCCACTGACCATAAATCTTTCCCCAAACGGACTTTGCCCATCCGGTATCGGAGACTGTAAAATGCAGGCCATTGTCCTGAACGTTCTGCCAATATTTTGCCGTAATAATATGGCCTAACGGATAGCTGAAGTTGTGCTGAACCATTTTGGGCATTCCCGTAGTTCCTGAAGTAAAGTATATGAGCATCCTGTCATGGGAAATAACGCCGTCGGCCCCGGTCGGACGTGGAAAAATGTCTGAAAAAGACTCATATTCACCGTGGAAAGTATGCCAGCCATTACGTTTACCATACAGCATAACCTTTGTTTTAAGCGTAGGGGATTCATCCGCGGCGGCATCAATGCTTTCGAGAACCTGTTCCTCATTAACGGACACAATCATTTTGATATCGGCGGCATTATTGCGGTATGCTATATCCTTCTTTGTTAAAAGGTGGGTTGCGGGAATGCAAACCGCGCCTATCTTATGGAGGGCAAGTATGCAGAGCCAGAATTCATATCGCCTTTTCAGTATCAGCATAACCGGATCGCCCTTTAAAATACCAAGAGACTTGAAATAATTCGCTGCGCGGTTACTCATTGATTTAAGATCCGAAAAGGTGAAAACAGCTTCTTCACCTTCGTCATTGCACCAGACAAGGGCTCTTTTGTCCTTTTCTGTTTCGGCATATGCGTCAACCACATCAAATGCAAAATTAAAATTTTTTGGTACGTCAATTGAGTATGAATGAATAAAATCCTCGTAGGATTTAAACTCTGTTTTTTTCAAAAATTTCTCTATCAAAGCCATAGTTTTATTCTCCCTTTAAAATATAATTGCAAGAAATTCGGCTGTCTTGTCACCCAAAGCCTTCATTCCATGCTGCAGGTTTGCGTCGAAGTAGATGGAATCACCTTTGTTCAGGACGAACTCCTTATTGTCAATCATTATTAATAATGTGCCTTCAAGAACATAATTGAACTCCTGTCCGGGATGTGAATTCTTCGGAACTTCGGCAGCCCCGGTAGGATTAACCGTAACCAGGAAAGGTTCCGCTTTTTTATTGATAAAGTTATAAGCAAGGCTCTGGTAACGATAGGGAGCTCTTCTTTCAACATCTACGCCCTTTCCTTTTTTCACAAGAGAATATCGGCGAAGTCTGGGAGAGTCTCCAGTTAACAGTTCAGTTAAGTCTACATTGAATTTGTTTGCAAAACTATTGAGAAATCCGATGGGTATATCCGTACTGCCGTCCTCATAGGCTGTATATTCATCAATAGTAGTATTGAGCATTTTTGCCGTTTCTTCAACCGATAAATTTGAAATCTCACGAAGTTCACGTATTCTGGCCGCAATCGATTTTATTTTTCCGGACACAAACAACACCTCTCATTCTAATTTAGCATAAACATATATGACCCCAAACAGTTTACTGAAGGGTATATATTACATACCATTGTAATCTTGTTTCCCATCTTTTACAAGTAGTATTGCTTCGTTTTTTTGCTTAAACTGTTGAGAAATAATCAAATCGGTGGTATAATAAATTTACAGATTGGTTCATGTTCCTGAAATGTTCGGTTGTACCTTTTATTTTGAACCTACGGTAGACATACGGGAGCCCGATTGTTTTTATTTGTAGCACAGGCCTCAAGATAATACCGACACCGGCTAATATCCCGGTGCAACGGCAGAGGAAGTGTGAATAATAAAGCAGGGCACCCACCTGGCTTTTGGCTAGGTGTCAAAATATAGGGAAACGGCATTTTGGGACATGAAAATATGAAGGGATTTGAATAATCTCAATAATTTTTAGTAAAACCTCGAACATAACCTGTTTGGGGTTTTTCTTTATAATATCTCCGCCTTTAAAGCCGCGGGTTTATTCCGGCAAATCCTTTTTGCTGTGCCGTATTAACAACATAAATCCACACATATTCATAAAAAAAGCCCATATAATTATTTTAGAACATGCTTTTACAGGATGGATTTACTTGAACAGTACACTCAGAACAATACATTATCCTAAGAAGTATGCCGGTTATCCGTTACATTTAAGGCGGACAGGGAAAAATGACACCAATAACTGGAAGACAATACTTGCAAAGAAAGTAATTACACAGGCTCTTATATGCATATTTATTTTATTTGCTGTTGTGTGGCTGCAAAATAAAACTGAAGAAATAGCAGAGAAAGTAATAACACAGATAAAAATGCAGTTGGTGGAACAGCATATTTCCGCAGGGGAAATATACCAGTCGCTTGCTGATGCATATGACGAATGCGTACAGTATATACAAGGTGTATATTGATGCCGGAGTGGCTTTATTACGTATTGGCCTTATGTATCCATGAACTTTTTCATTATGTTACCGGAAAAATCTTTTATAAACAGGGGATGACGATTGGTTTAACTGCCGGGGGATTTCGCGCGGAATGGAAGGGGCTTGGGCCTGAAAAAAGCCGTCAATGCGCCATATGTGCTATGGGTCCAATCGGAAATCTTGTTTCCGCCCTGGCAATTTCGCTGATGCCGATAAATGCTGCTGTTCAAAAAAAACTTATACAATCAAATATTTTTATCGGGTTATTTAATCTTATACCTCTTTGCCCTATGGACGGCGGAAACATTCTTCTTATCATGCTGTACGATTTTTTCGGATTGGACAGGACATTTACAATTATGAAAAAGATTGGTTTAAGGGTAAGGTTTGTGTTAATTGCCGCAGGGCTTGTTATGTGTGTTATTGAAAAAAATCCGAGCCTTCTTATTGCAATCGCATTTGTGCCGGGTACCAAATCGATAAAAAGGGCGGTGAAAAGCTTGAACTTAAACGCACTAATACATAGAAGAGAAAGGATATTAAAACGCAGCTCATATCCGGTTCGGCATATTTTGGTCCTTAAAGAAGTGCTGCTTGGTGAAGTCCTTTCTCTCATAGACTATGATCAGTTTCATATAATTCATGTAGCTGATAAAACGATGAAACTCCTATGCCAGATAACAGAACAGCAGCTAATTGACGCAATGGTGGAAGAAAATGCGGCAAAAACGGTTGAGGAGGTTTTTCTAAAGCCGCCCGATGTTTTTTAATATTGAATATGTCGCATCCACTCTGTTCATTGTATTGATGTGTACTCCTTTTACACCATTGTCTATAAGATCGCGTATCTGA
>JAAYBO010000087.1 GCA_012730095.1 Clostridiaceae bacterium | reverse complement strand
TGAAAAAGTTGAAAAAGTTTAAAAAGTAGGCCAACTAATTCAACACGAAAACGGAGTGATTGTATGGACACACAAAAGGTTACTGCGGAATACCGATTATTACACTGGATGAAAGTGATACAAGAACAGCAGAATAGCGGGCAAAGCATTAAGGAATTCTGTGAGTCAACAGGGATAAGCAGAAACGCCTTCTTTTACTGGCAAAGGAAGCTGCGTAAGGCAGCATGTGCAGAGCTCGCAAAGCTAGAAAAGCCTGTTAACTATATTCCAGAAGGATGGATACAACTTGGCCAAGACCAAAAAGTAAAATCCACGCTGGATATTGAAGTGGGCGGATGTCGTATTACCGTGGATGAAAGTACTGATCCAGAACTATTAAAAAAAGTCTGCCGCGTATTGAGGGTGCTGTAATGAGATGGGGCCAAAAACCTGTATACCTATGCTGTGGATATACAGATATGAGGAAATCGATTAACGGCCTAATGACCCTGGTTAAAGAAAGCTTTTCCCTTGATCCGTTTTCGGAGGCGCTGTTTGTCTTTTGCAACCGGAATCGGGATAGGATAAAAATCCTGGAATGGGACGGCGATGGATTCTGGCTGTATTTCAAGCGCCTGGAACGCGGACGTTTTCGCTGGCCAGCAAAAGGAGATGCCGCTACTATGGTGCTTGATGCCAAAGAACTATCATACCTAATAGAAGGTGCGAAACTAGAGAAAAAGCTTAAGAGGAACGAAGTATTAGAGCGGCAAATTTCTTAAAATAGATATCATAAAAAGGGCTTAAAAGCCCATAAGATCTAGCTTTTTAGCAGTTTTTCTGGTATAATTTTCTTATGGAAACACAGGAAATTTCAGCAGAAAAACTGCTTGGTATAATTGAAGAAAAGGATCGTAAGATCGCTGAATTAGAGAAACAGTTAGAGTGGTTAATGTCACAAATTCGTCTAGCAAAGCATAAGCAATTTGGGACATCAAGCGAAAAAACTGATAGCTTGCAATTGTCTTTATTCAACGAAGCCGAATCACATGCGGATATGACCATACCGGAACCCAAAATTGCCGAAGTAAAAGCCCATTACCGCAAACGGACACGTCTAACAACTGACAAATTGCCCAAGGAATTACCTATTGAGATAATTGAACACCAGTTGTCGGCTGAAGAGTGTATATGCCCGGAATGCGGCAGCGATATGCATACAATGGGAAAAGAAATCCGCGAAGAACTAAAGATAATACCTGCCAAAGCCATAATTACTCGTCATGTGCAACATATTTATGCCTGCCGGAACTGTGAAGAGACTTCCGATCATGTTCCTATCGTTAAGGCAGATATGCCAGAACCCGTCATAAAAGGTGGATTCGCCGCACCTGAAACAATTGCCCATATAGCAGTGCAGAAATTTATGATGGCATCGCCACTGTACCGACAGGAGCAGGAGTGGAAACAAAATGGCATTCTGCTTTCCCGGCAGACTATGTCAAATTGGCTGATCAAAGCCAGTGAGGCCTGGCTAGAACCGATATATGAAGAGCTGAAGCGTAGATTATGTAAGCACGAAGTACTTCATGCAGATGAGACGACTATTCAGGTATTGAAAGAACCTGGGAAAGCGGCACAGTCAAAGAGTTACATGTGGTTGTACCGCACCAGCGGAGAGGCCAAACAGCAGATCGTACTTTATGACTATCAACCCGATAGAAAGCCTATACATCCGCAAACGTTTTTAAAAGATTTCAAAGGATATCTTCACGCGGACGGATATAGCGGGTATCACAAACTGCCCGAAAAAATTATAGTTGTTGGTTGCTGGAGCCACCTGCGACGAAAATTTTTTGATGCGCTGAAAACCCTGCCAAAGGACAAGCAAGCGGATTCCAATGCAGCAAGAGGAGTCAGCTATTGCGACAGACTGTTCTATTTCGAGAAACAGTTCGCTTTGTTGACCCCTGAAAATCGGCTTAAAGAGCGTGAAAGGCTGTCTAGGCCGCTGATAGATGAATTTTACAACTGGATTGAACACTTGAATGCCCTGCCCAATACCCTTCTTGGCAAAGCAGCGTATTATGCGCAATCCCAGCGCAAATATCTTGAACGATATTTACTGGATGGGCGTCTGGAAATATCGAATAACCGGGCCGAACGTAGCATCAGGCCTTTTGTTATTGGGCGTAGGAACTGGCTTTTCAGCAACACGCCGAACGGTGCGAGAGCTAGCGCAGTATATTATAGTCTTGTTGTGACCGCCAGGGAAAACGGCCTGAATCCATTTGAATATTTGGCGTGGATTTTCACTAATGCCCCTAACCTTGGTAAACCTGGCTATGCCTCCACAATTGATGATTTGCTTCCCGGTAGTGCAGCATTACCCCAGAAGGTAATTATACCGGAGCCCAAGGAAACAAAACCTGAAAAATATGCCTGGGAGGAAGATTAATGAAGGTTGGGAAACATACAGCGTTTATGATAGACTTTGTCTCTGATTTCGCTGACGGAAAGATATCGAGGGATCATTTTGAACTAGATTATTCAGGTTATGTTATTGAGCATTTTCCAATGATGGAAAGGGAGAATGTACTTTTAGCGCGGAAATTCGCCAGCACTATTGATGATACCGTCGAATATGCTCAAGCCAACGACATATCGGATGATGATTTCAGGATAGCAGTTAATAATGCTCTTTGTGATATACTTGGCGTGGATGAGCCCGACTTATTGTAATTCACGTCAGAATGTATTTGACGCTTACTTTCCTATAAAATGTTAGAATATACCAAGGTCCTCTGCAAAACGAAAAATCGTAAAGAAGGTGATTTTATCAAAAAAGATCAGCATGTCGTTCCCCATAATGGTAAATGGGCTGTACGTGGTGCTGGAAATGAAAAGGTTACCTCTGTGCATAATACCCAAAAGGACGCGATCAGCGCGGCCCGTTCAATAGCTATGAATCAGAAGTCCGAGGTGGTTATTCATAAGAAAGATGGCACTATAAGAGATAAAGATAGCTACGGTCCAGACCCTAACCCCCCTAAAGACAAAAAGTATTAATTCTTTAGCAGAGGACCATTATTTCATAACTTTTATGCTCTTGATAAGGGCTTCACTTTTTCTTGATAATAACATCCCATTAGCTCACGCTTCTTCAATAAAGCCGAGAAATGCATGTCCAAAACTAGTGATATCGAGTAAATCCATCGGGCGAGCTCCAACTATATTCATCCCATTATCAATAAGCAATGCTTTAGAAACTAAATCCTGCACATAATATTTATAGGTTTCTTCGTCAATGCCGTAATAATCATTTTTTCTATATAAAGTCAATAATGATTTATCAAAAAGTACCTTTTCTTTTT
>JAAYBO010000086.1 GCA_012730095.1 Clostridiaceae bacterium | reverse complement strand
ACTTGGGTGAAAGCACTTTCAACCGATCTTCCGGCAGAGAGCGAAGAGCCCAGATAATACAGCATGTCCTTAAACTGAAGTCTTAATATGTTGATATGCTTTTCCGTAAGTTTTTTTAATTTTATTTTAGGATAAAATAAGCCTAATATTGCTGTAATTACAGTAATATAATAGTTTTGGTAAAATACCCAGCCAACAGTTCCCATTGCCAAAGCGCCGATACCCGAGTAAAAAATCAATTCCAGCGGGTTATATCTATATTTACGGTAATCTTTAAGCACGTAACATTTCTCAGGCATTTTCTATTATCTCTCCTCTATTCACCGTACTACATAATCGTATAAGAAGCTGTAAAGTAATGTCAACGAATTTACAAATAAAGCCTTTTTTTTGACGTAAATAGTTTTTTGTACCGTTTAAACATAAAAAATGACGTTTCACACAACAATGTAATTTTTATAAAGATAAAGCAGGTCGTTGTTGTTCAAAAGCAAGTAACATCTGAATAAAAACACAAAATATGTTGACAATTATTAAATTTATTACTACTATAAATTTATAACGGTTATAAATACAAACCATGGCTAACAAAACGCACTGTATATAAAAAAAAGAAGGTGAATAAATGGAAAGCATACCTGAAAGAGTTTTTGATAAATTGGCTGAAAAAAATATAAAGCCGTCATTCCATAGAATAAAAGTGCTTGAGTACTTGATGGTTAATAAAAATCATCCGACGGTCGAGCAAATATATTCAAGTTTAAAAAAGCTATTTCCCACTCTATCAAAAGCGACAATATATAATTCGTTGAACCTGTTTGTTGAAAAAGGGCTGGTACAGCCAATAACAATTGAAGAAACGGAAATAAGGTATGATTCTACTGTGGAAAGCCACGGCCACTTCAAATGTGAATGCTGCAGAAAAATTTACGATTTTGGAATTGATATTGATAGCATTCCTTCCAGCGGCCTGGATAATTTTATCATTTATAGTAAAGAGATTTATTACAGAGGGATCTGCCGTAATTGCGCTGATGTTAAATCATCACAAAGATCTTAAATGGGGTGAAAATCTTATGATTTTCTTAAATTCATGATATAATAGTGAAGCCGGTTTTTTATTGTTCAGTTGCAAATCAATTGATTTGCATTATTTTATTTGACTATTACTTTTAGAAGGGGACAGAAAACGACATTATGAAGAATGTATCAATTGAGAAGAACCTTACAGAGGGCAGCGTTGCTAAGCAGCTTATACTGTTTGCTCTTCCGTTCATGCTTTCAAACCTGATACAAACACTATACAATGTAACAGACATGCTGATAGTTGGTATTTATTCCGGAACCGTTGGTATTTCCGGTGTCAATATAGGTGGTCAGGTTACCTTTATTCTTACGAATATTATTATCGGACTTGCGGTTGGCGGTACCGTTGTTATTGGCCAGTATCTCGGCGCCGGAGACAGAAAAGGCATGAGGGAAACCATCAGCACACTTCTTACATTCCTCCTTGTTGCCGGTATTGCCTTTACAGTGATTATGTTAATTCTTTCGGACAAAGTGCTTAATTTACTGCAAACACCGAAAGAATCATACCAGCAGGCGAGAAATTATCTTGATGTTACCTTGATGGGAACAATATTTATTTTTGGCTATAATGCATTTGCGGCTATTCTGCGAGGTCTTGGCGACAGTAAAAGACCTTTGATTTTCGTAACCATTGCATGCCTAACCAACATTTTTCTGGATCTTTTGTTTGTAGGCGTTTATGGAATGGAAGCCAGGGGTGCAGCCATTGCAACCGTTATTTCCCAAGCTTTTAGCATGATTTTATGTATTATTTACCTGAAAAGAAGTGATTTCGAATTTGACTTTAAGCTCAGTTCGTTTAAATTCTATAAAGAACGTTTTGCCATGCTGATGAAGATAGGCATACCCATTTCAATCCAGAATGTAATTGTTAATTTTTCTTTTCTTGTACTGACCACTATCGCCAACAGTATGGGGGTTAACGCGTCCGCGGCAGTTGGTATTGTGGGCAAATATAACGGATTTGCAATATTACCTGCCATTGCGGTTGGGTCCTCGGTTTCAGCAATGGTAGCCCAGAATATGGGCGCAGGGGAAACAGAACGTGCCAAAAAGACATTTTACACCGGCTTTACACTTGCTTTTTCGGTAACATTTGTAGCATTTATTTTCACACAAATGTTTCCCGAAAAGATTCTTTCACTGTTTGATAATAATCCGGAAACGATAGCGGCAGGAGTGGAATATATCAGAACTTTTTCCTTTGATTACCTGATTGTACCGGCCACATTCTGTCTGAACGGACTTGTCACCGGTTCCGGGCATACGGTTATCTCATCGATTTGCGGTATTCTGTCATCGATAGGTTTTCGTGTCCCGATTGCAATACTTTTCGGAGTAGTCCTTCAAAAAGGACTGTGGGGTCTTGGCCTTGCCGCGCCTGTTGCTTCTTTTGCTTCCGGTCTTATTCTTTTTATTTTTTTCGTGTCAGGGAAATGGAAGAAGAATAAGGTTATAAAAACGGCACAAACACAGCCTTAATAACTTGAATAGTATCAGGAATACGATTATAATAAATATAATTATTTTGCGGTAAGTTGAAATAACTTT
>JAAYBO010000085.1 GCA_012730095.1 Clostridiaceae bacterium | reverse complement strand
TTGATAATATTGAAGTATATTTTATTTTTATGGTTCCTAACACGAGGGTGAAAGAAAAAGAATTGAAAGGCATCATGGATTCATGGGAATCATTACGGTTAAAAAACCAGGGGACGTTTTACCCGGTGTCGAACAAAACGTCCCCTTCACTGACTTTACTTTATTTTTAATCCATTTCTTCTATCGTCATGCCCGCCGGGAGCTCAAAGACAGAATCGTCAATTGGGCCGTCTATTGTAATGTAATTATATTCAATGACAGCTTTTGGAGTGCCCTGTACATACATATATTCTTCACGCAGCTTCAGCCCTGTTTCTTCGGAAACCCATATCCTGGCTACTACTTCTCCTTCTTCTTCCACCGCAATTACAGTGCATATTTTTCCGTTCAATGTTTCAGTGCCCGCCGGTTTCAAATCTTCGGGAAAAAACCATGTTCTGATATCGGTAGGCTTTGTTAAAACCTCCGGATTATTCGGATCGTAATCCCCGTGGTAGGCTGTGCTTTGTCCAACTGAATATGTATAGTATTCCCCTTTTGCCATATCATAAATATATACAATGGTACCGCCGGTACTGACCGGTTCCTCCTTTTTAGCCATGTTCCCCTTCATCCATGCCTTGCCTTCATTATATTTCTGGCCATCTACGTATTGTGTCCATTCATAATAAAGCTGGGTAATTTTACTGCTCTTTGCTTCGAGTGCGCTCATTTCCGTTCCGCCGGAAGAAGACTGCGGGGCAGGCGTCGGGGCTGTAGTCGGTTCCGGTGTCGGAGCTGCTGTCGGCTGCGGTGTCGGCGTTGCGGTTGGCTGCGCCGTAGTCAGTTCTATTTCGGGCAGCTTGTCGAACGTCCTTACAGCCATCAGTATTGCCGCCTCACGCGTGGCCATTCCGTATCCAGCCGCTTCCTGTGCAGTCGTTACGGCCTTCGGCATGAAATTGCCGTTGCTGTCTCCCTTTATAATTCCCAGTTTAAACATGTATTTCGTTCCCTCGACAGCCCAGTCGGATATATCTTTCTGATCGGGGAAGTCTTTAACGCCTTCGATGCTGTAGTCCGCATTCGGGGCGATTGCCTTGATCGCGCGGTAAAGCATTGTCGCGCACTGCTCACGGTTAATCAGCAGATTCGGAGAGAAGGCCGTTTTTGATGTACCTGTCGTTATCCCGAGCTTGTATGCCTTTAAAATCTGCAGATTAGTTGTGTCGGTAAACGGATTCGGAGACGCGGGTAAAATATCTTCATCGATTGTCTTTTCACACAAACGTACCGCAAGCTCGGCAAACTCCTCCCGCGTAATCGGCTGCGTCATATCCGCTCCAATCAGGATATCGGGAATAAGGTCTTTTTCATAGGCGTCCTTAAGTTCCCCTTCCGCCCATGAGCTTGCTTTTTGATAAAATGCCTGGATACCGATCTCGACCACATTGGAAAAGGATGAATAGACAAAGGAACCATTGGGCTTTTGAAACACAAAGCGCATCCGGAAATAGTACG
>JAAYBO010000084.1 GCA_012730095.1 Clostridiaceae bacterium | reverse complement strand
CGTTATTCTGCGAAAGCGTTTTGTTGATGATGAAAAGATATCAAGAATAATGGAACGCATTGCGCATGATTTATTGGTTGATAGTGTTACAATAGGTTATGACCTGGCACTTGTTATGGTAGTTGGTGAAGGAATGCTCGAAACTATTGGGGTCGCAGGCAGAGCGGCTACTGCGCTTTCAAAAGGCGGGGTTAACATACACATGATAAACCAGGGCTCATCAGAAGTAAGCATAATGTTCGGAATAAAAGAAGAAGATTTAAATAATGCCATAATATCTTTATACAATGAATTCTTTAATTGAATGATTCTTAAATATGGGAACAATTAATTCGCTTTCTTTTTTGGATCATGCGGGTTTGTCAGTCCAATATGTTCTCAGTTTCCATTTTTTTAGCATTATGTTGACATAGCAACAAGCCTATGATAGTTTGAGATATAAGAGGTGAGTAAGCTATGCGGAAAAACATGCCTGCAATTGATAATTTTTGTACAACTCTTCCTGCGTACATAACCGAGATGCTTCAAGCTGAAGCCGAGAATAATGAAACAACCCTGTCTGATGCTCTTCTGAATATACTTGAAAACCATTATGGAATAGGTAATTGGAGAGAAAAGCTTACAAACGATACTCTTAAACATTTGGAATTGGTAATGAAACCATATGGTAATAACTTGTGGAAAAAAGAGGTTTGTGAGAAGGATAAAACATTTAAGGTATATTTTAGCGTGGATTTGCCATTTAAAGCTGATGTTGTTCTTGAGGTTGCAAAAGCAAGGTACGGGATCCAGTTTATTATATATACAACAGCAAAAAAATACCGAAAAATGTTTAGAAACTTTTATTCACATTACAGGGACGGGTTGCTTAACAGAGATATGCAATTGGAGGAATTTGCCCGTTTCGCAGCAATCGGGTATAAGCGAAACTTTACGTCTTTTAATATCAAGGAAATAACCGATAGTAATTCTTTTGCGTTAAAGCTGACAGATGACTGCATGTTTCTAAAAAATATTATTCTAATGAATAAATGGAGCTAATACTCGATTTATTTTCAACATAAATAAGTGCGGATAATATTAAAACATAAGTTCTAAGGAACTCATGCAGGTGATTCGGAGTAAAAATCCGATGAACCTGCTTTTTCTTGTTAAATTAATGTCCTTAGAAAAAATTAGTAATACGAAAGTCCTATTGACACATATATACAGATAAAGTAATATTACACCAAATAAACTTACAAAAAAAGGTACACAATCCAAATTTATTGTTAGATTTGCACCTGTATAAATTTTAGATTTACGGGTTAAAATTTAATGTTTTGCTGTACGACAATCCCCAGAGCATAAATTACTTTAATACTTGTAATACAGTTTATAAATGTATAACTTAATGAATGATTATTAGATATGTCTTTTGTTTGTGAATGTTCCAGGCCACAATAAATTAACCTTGAAAAATCGAAATAAAAGAACCTAAAAATAAACTCAGAACACCGATACATAGTCAAATTAAATAATCCGAACTTTGAAAATTTCATAGAAAATGCAAGATAATTAATCTTAAAAAGAAGTGACTTACTTGCATAAATACAACTTGACCGGAGCAATAGAGGTTTAGAACCTTGAATGAAATAGTAAAAGAGAATTATAAAAATATAAAGGGAAATCCAAAGATTTAATCACAATTGGAAGGCTTGAGTAACAGCATACATGCAAAAGAAAACAGCGTTAATATTAAAACTGAAAATATCCATGAACCCATTGACAATAATTGTTACTTAGGCATATAATATGATTAATTTAATTGTTGACCAATTATTTCTTTTTACTAAGATAATTTGCAGCTTGTTATTACGGAGGAAATAAAAATGGCAGCGTCCTATAATTTAATTGGTTTTGTGTTTTTTTACTTTTTTAGCTTTGCCTTTTACTTTTACTTTAAAGGCACGGGTAATTTAATATGTAAAAAAACGCAATCACAATCAATGGGGTTATAGGACAGTAAAAACGGTAAATGTATAAAAGGAGGCTCGATTGTGAGCCTCTTATTTTTTTAGGGAGGTGTTATTATGGTTGTCGTACTGAAGCCGAATGTTTCAAAAGAAAAGAGGAACGAACTGATTCGCGAAATAGAAGCAATGGGCGTGAAAGTCCAGGTTACCGAAGGTACTCAAACATCAATCCTCGGCCTTGTAGGCGACACTTCAAATCTTAACAAATACCGGATAGCATCGAACGAAATTGTCGCTAATGTATTACGGGTGCAGGAACCATTTAAGAAAGCGAACAAGATGTTTAAGCCGGACAATACAATTATTGACATAGCCGGAAGAAAAATAGGTGAAGGCTATTTTACCGTAATAACCGGCCCATGTTCGGTAGAGAGTGAAGAACAGATTGAAGGGATAGCCAAAGCCGTTAAAGCAAACGGAGCCGCCTTTTTACGAGGAGGCGCATACAAACCGAGAACTTCGCCTTATTCCTTTCAGGGACTTGGTCTTGAGGGATTGGAATATTTAAAAATTGCGAGGGAAAAGACAGGACTTCCGATTGTTTCGGAAATTATGTCACCGGACCTTGTCCAGCGTT
>JAAYBO010000009.1 GCA_012730095.1 Clostridiaceae bacterium | reverse complement strand
CTTTGCCGTATTTTATCTATTTTCATATATTAATCCCCGCTTTCATTTCATTCCGTTTTTCTATACAGCTTCTAAGGTTTTTGATAATGCGGCTTATCCTTTCACTTTCCATTTTCATGCTTACCCGGTTAACGATCATTCTGGCGCTAATATCGGCAATTACGTCTAAAATGACAAGCCCGTTTTCCTTAAGCGTCCTTCCCGTTTCAACAAGATCGACAATTACTTCGGAGAGGCCAACAAGGGGAGCGAGCTCAACAGAACCGTTCAGTTTAATTATCTCCACGGACTCACGCCGTTTATGCCGGAAATATTCTTTCGCTATTTCGGGGTATTTAGTTGCAACGCGCGTAATTGTAAGGCTATCCATATTTCCATCAAGTTCCTTAGGGCCGGCAACACACATTTTACATGCCGAAAAGCCGAGGTCCAAAACTTCATATAGGTTTCTTCCCTCCTCTAACAGTGTATCTCTGCCGACAATGCCGATATCCGCCGCCCCATATTCGACATATGTCGGCACATCGGAAGGTTTTGCAAGAAAAAACCGGATCCGGTTCTTTTCATCCGTCAGTATAAGTTTCCGCGTGTTTTTCTTTAGTTCCGAGCAGTCGATACCGGCTTCTTCAAGAAGCTCTATCGACAAATCGGTTAATCGCCCTTTCGAAAGGGCTATCGTTAAATATCTCATAAAAAACAATCTCCTTTTTCAAGAATAAAGTCCCCATTTGAACTAATTCTTCCTGTGGAAGTATCGTAATAAAACCGAAGAATTCATATTACTAACATAAAAGCGGTGGGTAATTCGGTTAAACGTGTATTGTTTCGGTATCCTCTTCATTTATTACCAGCATTATTTTGTCCAAGCCCTTGCTTTTTGCATATATTTTTGCCTTTTCAATATCCATTCCGGATATATCGAGTTCTGTTCTAATATTATCTTTTTTAAGTTTATTCGATATTGAAAATGCCTTTTTCCTTCCTTCATTAGAGTAAAGAATGAAATAACCTCCGGCAGGCTCCTCGGGAAGCTTTTTCCGCCGTTCAAGAGCCGTCAATATCATATTTACCCCGAGTGAAAAGCCTGTCGCCGGGCAGTCTCTTCCAAATTTTATTATCAGGTTGTCATACCTGCCGCCGCTTAAAACCGGAAATCCCACGTCGTAGGTAAAACCTCTGAAAACAATACCGGTATAGTAATTCATACTCTGGACCATTCCGAGATCGACAGAGACATATTTCCCATAACCCCAGTCTTCGAGTATATCGAGCACATTTTTTAAATATTCCAGCGCTTTTAATGCTTTGCCGGTTATGTTTCTCTGTTCAAGATCTTCTATCAATTCTTTTGAGCCAAAATATCCGGGAAGGTTAAGGACAATGTCTTTAATTTCATAAGGCATTGCATGACTATTTACCAAATGCTCCACACCGACAAAATCCTTCCGGTCAATCAGTTCCCTTATTTCTTCCGTTTCCGCGGGCGACAGCCCGGATTCCTCCATTAATCCCCTGAAAAAATCAACCTGCCCGATATCAATTTGGAAATCCACCAGCCCGGATAATTGAAGAGCCTGTACTGCGAGAGCAATGATCTCCGCTTCGGATTCCGGGCTTTTAACTCCAAGTATCTCAACACCTGCCTGCGTAAACTCTTTTTGTTTTCCGCCGCCCAGCTCGTTATATGAGAATGTGTTGCCAATATAACAGCATTTCACGGGCCAAATATTATCTTTGAGCTTTGTAGCAGCAATCCTCGCAACGGGTATTGTCATATCGGGCTTTAAAACAAGAACCCGTCCCTGTTGATCGGTGAATTTGAACATGCTTTCCTGCGGAATAAGGTTTTGATCACCCGAAAAAACATCATAAAACTCCACAGTGGGTGTCTCAATTTCCCTGTAACCACTGATAAGGAACAGCTTTCTGAGCTTATTTTCCAAATCCCTTTTCACATGGCACCGACCAAAAAGAATATCCTGCATGCCGTCGGGAGTATATATATTCCAGCGCTTCATTTACTACACCTCTTTATCACTGCATTGCGCTATAGTTTTACAGCATTAACGCAGCTATTATATATCTTTTAATTTATTATGTCAATGCAAAAGAAAGTAAAAAATAACATTTTTACTACCATTTATGATTTTATTTTATATTTCATTGAGCTCGGTTTGTAATTAGAATATATTTACAGTAAAAAAAAGAGCGGTAGTAATACCATAAAAGTGGCATTTCAATAGATGTTAAACAAATTGAAACAGTTTTCGACTGCTTGAATTAAGAAATGCTTTTTTGAATACTGTTTTTACTTCAAACCGGATAATTATCGAAAAGCAATAATTAAGGGAGGTATTTTGAATGAGTAAATTCAAAAGAAGAATCAGTACACTGCTCATTGTCGCAATCCTGACCGGATTATTCGGCATCACGACGGCCAACGCGCAGCAAACCGATAATTTTGTTTCGCAAAATAACAGTATTGCAGCAATAACCAAGCCGGCATCTTTGAACACAAATTTAAAACCCGATAATCTTGATTCAATTAAAACCCCGTTTACAGACTTTAAACCGAAGTGGCTAAACAAGGCTTACCCGTATGCACACCTCGAAGAGCCGGCAACAATACAGGGGATGGAAATCGAATTACAGGATAATGTTAAATTCATGCCGGAGAATACTACATTCGACATAGAACCTGCCTCGACAGAGGAAGAACAGCCGGAAAACACGACAGATACGGGCATATCCCCGCCGAGCGCACCCTCTTCCGCATTGCAGGGCGACCTGACAGATAGAATATATAATCCGGGGACAAATATATTAAAATTCAAAAACAGGTCTTTTATCCCGCAAAAAGACAAAATATATATTGACCCCGATACACAAACCACTTATAAGGTTATCGATACGGCAACAGGTGTCGGGGGTGTGCAGGCAGCAGTTGTCAAGCCCAGGTCAATCGACGTTTTTGAATCAATATATATTCCGGAGCAGGAAATAAAACTTACAAAAGGAAATATTACGGACCTGGCTGAAGGAGTAACGCTTGTGAACCAAACCGACGACGACAGCCTGTCTTATGTTACTGCTGACGCGTCAGGCAGTCTCGGTGATCCATCTCTCACACTGAGTGAATTGCCACCGCCGGACAGATCAAGGACATATCATGAGTTAAATATTCCCAGGATGGTTTTATTTCAGGAACCCAGGGGCGATACGAACATAACCAGTACCGAGCAGCCGAAAGGAAAACCCACCACTTCACCCACGCCGACTCCACACCCTGAAGAACGGGATGCAAGGGGTATGGAAAGCGGGGAATCGCTGAGCATATCGGTCGTCCTGAAAGGTGGTAAAATCAGGGTATATGAGCCTACCCTGTTTTGTGCGGTCGATTGGGACGGCGATTTTGATTTTGGATTCATATCCATGAAAGTGGAATCTGAGCTAGAGGTTGAGACGCAACTAACCTTTGAAAAGGAAATGTGTGTGCGTATATACGGTTACGGCATCGATTGGGATTCAGGGAAAAAATTTTTGGGCAAAAGAATTGCCGCACATATTGGTGTCGGAATATACGCTGTTATAGGTGTAAACGGAGAGATTACAATTACCGCTAAATTTGAACAGGCTGGTACTATTAACGGCGGCGTAAAGGGTAATTTTTGGCCATTTTTGGTCGGGGTTCCGTCGGGACGCCCGTACGTAATTTATGATCGGGATAAATTTGAAACGTCCATCTCTCTTAACGGAAAAATTCACGCATGGGCATATGTTGGGCCGCAGCTCACCATCGACGTGCTGGACTTTAATCTCGTGACGGCCCAAGTCTGGGTTGGATTGGAGGCAGACGCGGTAATCGAGGGTGAAGCCTCCACGGAAGGCGATGCAAGTCTTCAGCTTGGTTTAAGCGCGGATTTTGTCGCTCTTTTCCGGGCCTGGCTCTTTAATAAACCATTTGAATACTATCTCGGCAAATGGCGGCTTTTCGAAAAAGTCTTCAGTTACAAAAAAGGTCAGATGGTTAGCGAGGATACGGAAGAATATAAGGAAATTACCCCCGCTATAGTGGTGGACGCGGACGCTTATACAGATACAATTTGGGGAAGTGTCTGGTATGAGGATAATTATGGGAAAACAAACCTTGCCCATATACCGGTTCAAATAATAATCTCCCATAACAACGGCAGTTCGGATGTTTTCCAGACAATAACCGATGTGAATGGACAGTTCGTATTCAGGCAGTGGATATCCACAGGGCTCTTGTCGACAGATACCGTAAAAATCAAAATAGATCATAGTGTGCAGGACGGCAACAAGACGATAGCGTACAAAGCTGAAACCACCAAGCCAATAATTCCTTCCGTTCCGTTCGTACCTTTCGTTCTTGAAGCGGATGCTTTTAATGATATTGTATCGGGAAACGTCTCATCTTCCGTACCGTGCCCGGGCTTCCCGTTTGAAGATCCTTACACGGGGTCTGTGAGCGTTATAGTTGAAAGTAATGGAACTATAGTTGCGAGGAAAGATATAAGTGTAACAGATGGTACCTTCAGTGTGGAGTTTGAAGACCCAATGGTTCTTTCCGGGGGAAGAACGGTATATGCGAGTATCAATTACGAAGGAAGAACCGTTAAGTCGGATCCAGTTGAGGCTAATCTGGATAACTTAATGTTCAACGTTGATTGTCTTATAGGTGGCAGGGACGCTTCCAAAGTTCGTCATCCGCCTGGAAAACGAGGCATAACAGTGAGTAAATTGTATACCGAAGGGACAATTACTGATTTGAAAAACCTGAAGCCTTACCAGGGAGATATCATAATTGGTATTACATTTATCAATGAGGAATACGCCATTCCAAGCATTGGGAGGAGAGAATATCCAACCTTCGGTTGGCATGCGCGCATTCCTGCCCAGGTTCACTCCGGATTGACCAAGGTTTCATCGGTGGATAAGATAGATGATATGATCGCTGCAAGCCTCAACAAACCTGTTATAAATCCGCCCGGCATCAAGCAACCGTCAGGCCCGGACGTAAACATTCCCGCAAAGCAGTTAATGACGCTATTGCCTTACAGTACATTCAAATATGAGGTACCCTCTGACGTTTTCAATGATCCCAGAAAGAGAGTTTTAAGAATAAGAATTTTTATTGAACACGAGGGTTTGATAAAGACTGTCTTCTATGACTACAATATGCCTGATAGAGATCATCGTCTGAATACTTCGGAAACAGGAGAGAATATATTGGGACGTGAAAGCAACGCCATAAGACAGATAATCAACGAAAAAGTCGAATCCAGGGTTAACTGGCCGGATGTAATGCTGACCGTCGGTCATTCGCAGATGCGCGTGAACGGTGTATTAACGGCTATTGACGGCAGGAAAAACCCATCGGTTATGGTTGTCAATGGAAACGTATTCGTTCCAATTGAAGCTGTTGTGAAAGCTCTTGGAGGCTCTGTCACGTACGGCGCCGGTCAGAAGCTGAGTATCACACTGAATACCATTTCTGCTGAATGTACAAGCGGCAGTACCATGCTTAAGGTAAACGGCGCCTCAAAATCAATGACGCACGCGCCGTTTATGACCTCCGGCGGAACAATGATGTTACCCGTATCGTTCCTTTCCGATAACCTCGGCTTGGAAACCGAGTGGTCTCCCGAAACCAAAACATTGTCCATTTGGTCTGCCGGCACGGCGGCAAAATAAAAACGTAACCTGGAAACAGAAAGCCTGCTTGGTCATCAAGCAGGCTTTTCTTTATGCCAGCCAATAAACCGGGACATTGCCTTTCTATCTTATACCAATTTCAGTATCCATTTCGGTTACAACACTGTGCTCCTTAATATATGCAACAATTTCGTCCAGATACGTAAAAGCCAGTCCGACGTATGTATCCGCAGCTCCATAGTAAATAGCAATCCTGCCGCTTTCCGAGTCATGCAGTGTTGCACACGGAAAGCATACATTTGGTACAAAGCCTCTTTCTTCATACCATTCCTCAGGGGTTAACAGGAAATTCTCGCACCTG
>JAAYBO010000083.1 GCA_012730095.1 Clostridiaceae bacterium | reverse complement strand
CTTTGACTTATGTAAAAGAAGGCTTGATTTCGCTTGCATTGATCTCCCTTGGCGTCCAATTGTCCAGGACAAAAATCAAATTAAAGGACCCGGATGTCTCGCTCTCCGTATTTGTCCGTTTAATAGGCGGACCCGTTATCGCGTTTGCTTTGGTTTCTTTATTGGGAATAAAGGGAATTATGGCGCAAGCGTTAATTATTTCCTCTTCTGTTCCAACCTCTGTCAATACAGCATTGATAGGTGTCGAGTTCAATAACAGCCCGGGCTTCGCTTCACGTGCGGTTATGGTATCAACCCTTTTGTCATCCATTACGTTAACTGCCGTGATTTATGCGGCGGGAATACTGTTTCCGGTTTAGCGCAATGCTTTGTTTCTGACATTAGACTTTTTTAAATATATGCCTTAACGATTTTAAACGACGGTTTGCTTTTATTTTTGCAATATGCAGTTTATTTCCGGTTTTTTCGGCTTTATCTGCTATAAATTTGAATATCAAATTATACAGTGGTTTTAAAAGCCTGAATAATAGAATAAAAGGCTTTAAAGTAATCTTTAAAATAAATGTCAATATAAGTATTACCCATCGTGACATGAATGCATAATAGAACACAACTCCGATAAGCACAGCGAGGAAAAAATACATTCTTATCTCGCCCTGGTTGCTTACATAGGCCGTAACAAAAATTAGTATCGACGTAATAATCCAAAATGCAATATCTTCAAAGGCGGCCATTGCCATCTTCGTCTTCAGGGCTTTTCTTTTCATCCGAATAATATCGTAAAGGAATCCGGCTGTCAGCCCGCTTGCCATTGCGCTTAAGAACACATATACTTCATGTATCATACAACAAACCTTCTAACGGAACAGGCCGGATAAAAAACCGCCCTTTCGCCTGGGTGCTGATTGATCAATATATTCAATAGCACCTATCTCGCCTTCAACATCAAGCGCTGCGCTTTCAACATCCAGTTTGTTTATATGCATTTCCAGTCCTCTTACAACAATAATTCCAAGCTCGGTATCCACAACAATGCATTCCTCGTTAAAGCTTTCAACGTTATGTACTCCCGTTATAAGCAGCCTTCTCCTGTCCCTTAGGGTAATATTCTGATGCTCTCTGTCCGGTATCCTTTTCTCTTCGGCCATGATTTTCCACCACCTGAAAAGTTAATGGATTGCACTGGACTTAAAAATTTCAGTTGTTTATGTCCATGCATTGAAATTCTATGAAAACACGGCCGACAATATGTCATTAAACAAATAAAACAAAACACCCCTGCCCGCGTTATTCACAATAGTAAAAACGCAGACAGGGGACAAGTGGTTTATATTATCAGGACTAAAGAATTTCGATCATTTCTTCCGCTTCTTCTTTCCTAACATGTTCCGAAATCTTCTTTACTCGGAAACGCACGGTATTTTCACCGAACCGGATTTCAACTATATCTCCTTCCGCGACTGTGGAACCCGGTTTTGCCACCTTTCCGTTAATAGTAACCTTCTGCCGTTCGCAGGCTTCATGCGCAAGAGTCCTTCTTTTTATTACACGGCTTACTTTAAGAAATTTATCAATTCGCATAAGATCCTCTTTTCATTAAAAATTCTTTTTTGCTTCATCCCATAATTGATCCATTTCGGCAAGAGTCATGCCTGTAAGTTCTCTTCCCATTTCGGTACTTCTTTTTTCAATATATTCAAACCTTCTAATAAACTTGTCAATGGTTCCCGTTAATGCCAGTTCGGGCTCTATCTTCAGAAAACGGGCAATGTTTACCACGGCAAACAACAGATCGCCAACCTCTTCCTCGCTTTTTGCCAGGTCACCGCTCATATAAGCTTCACGCAGTTCCCCGGCTTCTTCGGCTACCTTTTTCCACGCATCATCAATATTGTCCCAGTCAAATCCAACCTTCGCGGCTTTTTGCTGTATTTTATAACTTCTCATTAACGCGGGGAGGACAGAAGGTACCCCATCCAGAACCGAAGTGTGGTTTTTATATCCCTTTTCCTCCTTTTTAATTTTCTCCCACAAATCTATAACATCATCAGCCGTTTCGGCCTGTTCCAATCCAAAAACATGTTTGTGGCGGTTTACCATTTTCTCGCTGACAGTTTGAATAACATCATGCATTGAAAACTGTCCGTTTTCTTCAGCTATTCGCGAATGAAAAACTACCTGCAGCAGAACATCCCCCAATTCTTCGCATAATTTCTCCGGGTTTTTCAAATCGATAGCTTCAATTACCTCATATGTTTCCTCAATTAAATATTTTTTCAGGCTTTCATGGTCCTGTTCCCTGTCCCATGGACATCCCTGCGGGCTTCTTAATATTTTCATTATTTCAAGCAAATCTTCATAAGAATAAACTTCTTTATTCATTATTGCAACTCCATTCGTACTTCATCGTTTATTACCCAACCCGAACAATATTTCAGCGGTTTGAGACACAGTTACCGCATCAGGTCGGCAGGCCCTGCTATCTTCCGGATACTGCGCGGAACAGCATCCTGCGAATTTCCCCACGGTGCGTCCTTATTTTTGTAATCGAACTTCTGCGTAAACCAGTATACTTCTTCCCTTATCCTGTCCATATGAACCAACTGCATCGACATTAACGCGATAACGAACTCACCGCGGTTTCTATTATTCAAATATTTTAAAGAGCCTTCCAAAAGCCTTTTTACATGCGGAAGACAAAACCCCTTTTTTGCCATGAAAAGCTCTTTGAAGTCGGGCTCCTTAAAAAAAAGATATAAAATCACATCAATAAACTTTTCAATGTTCCAGTCAATTTTTTCACATATTGTGCACGTTTTCTCGATACTTGACAACTTTTCCACCATTGAGTTTATAAATTTCACTGTTTCGCTGCTGCCTTTTTTAAAAGAGCCGGCTATCCGTTCCATTGAGCTTGCCATAGCCTCCTTCTTTAT
>JAAYBO010000082.1 GCA_012730095.1 Clostridiaceae bacterium | reverse complement strand
ATAAGGTTACAATCCGGGTTCCAAGTCCCCATTTCTCCGCGGCTTCCTTTACGGTCATATAAACCATTCGGCCTGCTCCTTCATCCGTATTGATACAATCAATATACTACTTTTATTTGCATATTGCAATTAAAAGAAATATGCTGCGGTATAATTATGGAAGGCAGGAAAAATAACGCGCTCCTGTTAATAAAATAGTATCAGATATGCAGTAACTGCCGATAATACGCTTACCAGTGTTCCTATCAAATAGTATTCCCCGAACTCCTTATCTTCGGATATCATCTTATACCTGGCAATTGATTTTGCCGTCAGTACAAGCCCTATTGCAGAATAAATGAGCTGTTAAATATATAAGCCCCAAAAGGTTCAGCATAACCAAACCCCTTTACCAATAATATTCTCATTAAGATATCTTGAAATTTCATTTCTGGCATACAGATAGTTGTAGAACCCGGAGCTTTTTAGAATCCTTTGAACTGTTGACTGTGAAACCCCGAACTTTTTCGCAACAGTAATCTGGTTATTCTCATACATTAAAAATTCATATATTATCTCCCTTTGCCTTGGTGTCCATTTTTCTTCTATAAATGAGCACAGTGAAAGAGAAACATTTATCAAGCTTTCGCTTGGCAGATTTTCGTCCAAACCTATTTTAATATCAGCAGCATATCTCATTTTACGCTTTTCAAGCTTTCTAATTTCTTCAATCATTTTTCTGGCATTATGATAGGCAGGCCCGTCCGCGCCGAGAGGAAAATTCTTATCTATCTTTGTGTATATTTGACCGATGCCAACACCAAACCTGATTTTAACAGGAAAAAGCTCAAATTTGATTATCTCAATAATATTCATCAGATTGCCGGTATCCCTAAGTAACCCTTGAAATTCGTCACCAAGGGTAATTGCAAAATTTGACGCTATGCAGCCGCTGTATTTAAGGTTTATTTCATGAAGTATTTTTTCGAGTTTGTTTTGTATTGCCAAACGCTTTTTTATTTCTTTTGACCTTATTATATCTCCTATTACAGCGCAGTACATAAACAATTCCTCCTTGCTTAATTATAGTTCCTGAAGCAGGAAAAGTCAACATTTATGCACTTGTATATGCATAGATTTATATTATGCATATGCATGTGCATATATGTATATTATGCATATCTAATGCTGTAAAAAAACATAGCTAATTATGCTGGGGAAAAACAAACATATGTTTTTTACAAGCCTTTACTTTTGCGGTACTGCGACGGCGTACACTTCATATACCGCTTGAACATGCTTATAAAATAGCTGAAGCTGTCGAAACCCACATCCATCGCAATTTCAATTATTTTCGCGTCTTCATTTTCAAGAAGTTTTACAGCCCTGTTAACCCTGTAATAATTTATATATTCAACAGGGGTCTTTCTGACCAGCCTTTTGAAAAACCTGCAGAAATGGCCTTCACTCATATTTGACAGGCGGGCAAGATCATTAATCCGTATTTTCCTGTTAAAATTTTTATGTATATACTCAAGCGCTCTCTTTATATTCTCCATTTTATCCGAGTTGGCTTCCCTTTTCCCGTCAGGAACCTTTGGGTCACAATTCGGCAGCAGTATCGAAAATATCCTGTAAAGGCTTGATTTGATAAGCATCTCATATGCATCCGGTTTTGTATCGGCAGCAGCAAATATACGGTTAAGCTCATAAATTATTTCCTTTTCCCATTCATTTTCGCCTTTGATATAAGCGGGCAGCATATAAAGGTTTTTTTGAAGCGGGGAAATGTATTTGTTCTGTATAACATCGTACGTGCCGCTGCTGAGGAAATTCAGGTTAAAAACAACGGCGGAGTAATTGCAATGCGAATTATCGTAATGGAACCCCGCGTGTATTTCGCCGTTCGGTATAACAATTGCCTGTCCTTCCGACACATTATAATACCTTGTTCCGATTTGAAATACCGCGCGTCCCCCAGTTACAAGAAGAAACTCAAATTCGTCATGCCAGTGGCATTCAAGAATATCAACATTACTGTCACAATCCATATGGTATGTGACAAGCGGGAACATAATATCCCCGTGTACCCTGTTCTCCTTCAGCGAATCCTTCACCACATAAAAACTCCTTAATAAGATGCAATAATCTTTAATAATTACGTAAAATATCAAAATCCTTATATAAAATATCAAAATACAATTAGATATCACATTAAAAAGTCAATATAATTATATTACAATGGTTCGACAGGAACAATCTTCCGGATTAAAAATTTAAATATAAATACTTTACGGGGGTGTAAAGAATGAAATTTACCGATGGATATTGGAATGTGAAGGAGCATGTGACAATATACAACCCGATGGAGGTCCGCGATGTAAAAAAGGGAACCGGGCAGGCTGACCGTATATGCCGCATGCAAGAAAGTCAGGCACAGAGGGGATACTTTGAATGAACCACTTATAACAGTTGAATATTTCTCCCCCGCTTCGGATGTCATCGGGATCAGGATGTATCACCACAAGGGCGGGATTGCTGAAAAGCCTGTCTTTCCGCTTAATATTGAGACAGCGCACAACATAGATGTATTTAATAAAGAAAATGAAGCCGGCCTTTCAAGCGGGCAATTGTCTGTCAGGATACAAAAAAACGAATGGGCGGTTGATTTTTTGTGGCGTGGAAAACGCATTACCGGTAACGGTTATAAAAACCCCGGCTACATTATCGACCGGCCAAGCGGCAGGACATATATGCGCGAGCAGCTTGATCTCGATGTCGGTGAATTAGTATATGGATTGGGCGAAAGATTTACGCCATTCGTCAAAAACGGGCAGACCGTCGATATCTGGAACGAAGACGGCGGCACAAGCAGCGAGATTGCGTATAAAAATATTCCGTTCTACATTACAAACAAAGGTTACGGTGTTTTTGTCAACAATCCGGGCCCCGTTTCGTACGAAATAGCTTCCGAAAACGTATCAAAAGCGCAGTTCAGCGTACCCGGAGAATCCCTTGAATACTTTATTATAGGCGGCGATACTCTTAAGGATGTACTTAACAAATACACTTCCCTCACCGGAAAGCCCGCGCTGCCTCCGGCATGGTCGTTCGGGCTCTGGCTTACAACCTCTTTTACGACAAGCTATGACGAATCCACCGTGAACAGTTTCATAGACGGCATGATCAGCCGTGATCTTCCGCTGCATGTTTTCCACTTCGACTGCTTCTGGATGAAAGAGTACCAATGGTGCGATTTTGAATGGGACAGCGATGTATTTCCGGACCCTGAAGGGATACTCAATCGGTTAAAAAGCAAAGGACTTAAGATATGTGTATGGATAAACCCTTATATCGCTCAAAAATCATATCTTTTTGACGAGGGTATGAAAAACGGGTATTTATTGAAGAACAGGGACGGAGGAGTATGGCAGTGCGACAAATGGCAGGCTGGAATGGGGCTTGTCGATTTTACAAACCCAGATGCCGTATCATGGTACAAAGGGAAATTGAAAAGGCTCCTTGATATGGGTGTGGACTGCTTTAAAACTGACTTCGGAGAGAGAATTCCAACCGACGCCGTATACTTTGACGGTTCGGATCCGGTACGCATGCATAATTTCTATACATATCTTTATAACAAGGCCGTTTACGAAGTTATTGCAGACACCCGCGGCAAAAACGATGCAGTTTTGTTTGCAAGATCGGCTACCGCCGGCAGTCAGAAATTCCCGGTTCACTGGGGCGGCGATTGTACCGCGTATTACACATCGATGGCCGAGAGCCTTCGCGGCGGATTATCGCTGTGTCTGTCCGGATTCGGTTTCTGGAGCCATGACATAAGCGGTTTCGACTGGACCGCAACACCGGATATTTACAAGCGGTGGACCGCATTCGGGCTTTTATCTACACACAGCCGGCTTCACGGAAACAATTCCTACCGTGTGCCGTGGCTGTTCGATGAAGAAGCGGTGGACGTACTGCGGCACTTTACAACGCTTAAATGCCGGCTTATGCCGTACCTTTACGCAGCCGCATGCGAAGCGTCCCGGAAAGGAATTCCAGTGATGCGCGCAATGATACTCGAATTTATCGAAGATCCGACATGCCATTATCTTGACCGGCAGTACATGCTCGGGGATTCCCTGCTCGTTGCCCCGATATTCAATGAACACGGACGTGCCGAATACTATCTTCCAGAAGGCACATGGACGAATTTTTTGAGCGGCGAAAAAGTTGAAGGCGGCCACTGGATATCCGAAACTCATAACTATATGAGCCTTCCGTTAATGGTAAGGCCTAACAGCATTATTCCGGTGGGAAACATTGATACAAAACCTGACTACGATTTTGCCGATAATGTTGTTCTTCATGTGTTCGAACTTCAGGATGATTCCGAATGCGGCGCCGTTGTATGCAATATGGCCGGTGACCCGGAGCTTAATGTTAAAGTGAAAAAGGCAGGGAATACGATCCTAATTAATGCGAACGGCACTGGTAAACCGTGTAGGCTTTTATTAAGGGGATTTGATAATCTGCGCTCCGTCAGCGGCGGCGAATGGAGCAAAAAGCCGGAAGGTGTTCTTGTAACGCCCGCACCAGGCGAGAATAGACTTGAAATATATATTTAGTAAGGTTTTTTCTGAAATTGAAAAGAACATGACAATCTACCTTGCACCAGTATGGATAACTTATTACCCAACTACGATCTTTCGACCGTAACCAAGCAGGTCATTACCCATAATGATGGTTCGTTCGACCATGCAGGATACTTACACAGCCGCATGCAACCTTTCGGCTGCAGGAGACCATTACAGCACCCTGAATGATCTTCGCCCGACCCTGTACGATAAGTTGGGATCCTGCTATAATCAAAAAAATCGACTATAACAGAACCTTTCCTAACCGTACAGAATCTTCCCTCCGATCGTACATGAGCGTAATCGCCCATGTACGGTCTTTGGCCGACCTATATATACCAGCAGCATATATAAGTCTTCGCTCAACTGTCATGTTCCTTACGATATTAATATCTCCTGATAAAAAGAATTAATTCATGGAATTTTTTTATTTCTTACGCACTCTCAGCCGAATATATGCAATTTCAGCAAAATTCAGTGTAAACAAAAGTATATTATGTTTACGATATATTTAGAGATGAAAAAAATGGTTAGTAGAAGCATAATTGCTAAAAGTTTCAGTTATTTTCATTTTATTAGCACTTAAGAAAAACTAACACGCAAGGGAGGTATCTAATGTGACGCAAAAAGAATTCATTTTAAAGAACACTCTTGAGGTTAACCGGATTCTCTCGCTCATTGTTCTATGCATTATAGTTATTATATTTCCCCTTATGTATGTCTTGACAAAGGTGGGCATCTTTACTATTGATACGGCGTTTCTCGGCGTATCCGGAATTATCTGCATAGGTTTGATGTTTCCTGTTATAATAATGGCAAGAAGAGATTTATACCCGGTGCTCGTTAAATACGCAATAATGTTTTTAAGTACGATTACCGTTGGTGTTCTTGCCACGACGCACGGAATTACCGTTGCGCTTACATATCTTCTGCCGTGCATCCTTTGTGTTTTGTACTACGACCGGATTATGACGAGGATTGCTTTTGGCGCAGGCATTATCAGCGTTTTCATAACGCAGTATATTCGAATGTCCAATGATGTGACGATAACAAATCTTACGCGGGTTTACCTGTCCCGAATGGGAGGTTTTATTATTGAATTTTTTGCGCTGTTCCTTATTTTTAACATGCTGAATAACCGGATCAACGGGATGTTTATAAATGTTGTGAACCTTGAACAGCAAAAAGCGCTTATGGAACATATAAAAACGATGTCCGATAAAACAGCGCAGGCCTCAAAAGAACTTGCCTTATCGGCCGAACAGGTATCAATCAGTATGGAACAGGGGACAAAAGCCAATGAAGATATCGCTTTAAATGCCACAAATGCCCTTGAGCGTTGTGAAGAGAACCTTAAATACGTCGAAGATTCATCTATCACCATTGTGGAAATATCCGATGCGTTATCTGATATTTATGTTAAAAGCCGTGATATGGCTGAAGCCTTTGCACAAACTTATGCGGCGGCGGACGCAAGCCAAAGCATTATGAAGGAAGCGATAGCCGATATTCAGCAGGTGGAAGCAGCCGGCAATGAAACCCGTGAAGTAATGGTGACCCTTTTTTCCACCACAAATCAGATCGGAGAAATTCTGACTCTTATCAATGAAATATCAAAAAGAACAAATCTGTTAGCGCTGAATGCGTCCATTGAATCTGCTCGTGCGGGAGAAGCAGGACGCGGGTTTGCGGTAGTTGCCGATGAAATCAGGAAACTGGCCGAGCAGACTGATTCAGCAACCCGCCAGGTTGCGGCACTTGTCCAGGAATTGGAGGATAGTACACAGTCCGCTGTGACTACTGTCGAAACAAGCTCTGAAACAATCCGGACAGGTATTATGAAGGTAATGGAAACCGGAACGTCTTTCGAACAAATGCTGTCGATGCAAAATGCCACGAATGCGAAGGTTCAGGATATAAGCCAGGTGAGCAGCCTTTCCGGAGAACATAGTAAAAAGCTGTTGGAAGTGATCACTAAAATAAAAGAGCAGCTTACAAATTCCTTAACAGATATGCAATCGATAGCGGGAGCAACACAGCAGCAGACAGCAACACTCGAACAAATAGCGGCATCACTGCGCAATATTGAAGAAACCGCACAAAGCCTCGGCAACGTCCAATAACATATTCTGCCCCCGCAGGATATCCCAAATCAAACAGATTCCACAGGTACATCCGCGAGCAGACTCCGCTTTCGATAAATTCCACCATTTCGATTGGCAATCAAAGGCCTGTAAGATAAACCTTATCTTTAAGGCCTTTGTCTGTCCTAACCGATTTTGCTTTTATTAAACAGTTATATCACATTTCTGTTCTTTTTGTTTCTATGATGTACAATTTTTTTATTCGGTTTAATTGCCCTTGTTGCGTAAAAAGTCGGGACATTGAATTCATGAAGTCTGCCAGTGCCGTTTGTATCATGATATATATCCGTAAGTATGAAACCAGCCTTTAACTGCCCACCGATTTGTTCCTCAATCGTATGTGAAAACTGGATCCCCCAACCATTTTTTACCGATTCTTCATACAGTTGTTTGTCCTTCAGCGGGTTAAACGGCAGTCTGCGTATTAGCATATCTTCTTCATCATTAAAAGCGTAACTTATGCCGTTATCAAGTCCGGCCATCAATATTCCGCCCTTTCTCAACACCCTGTAGCATTCTTTCCAGACAGGGAAAACATTCTCAATATAGCAGTTTGAAACGGGATGAAAGATCAGGTCGAAAGATTCATCATCAAAAGGTAAAGGTTCCGTCATATCCGCCCTGACCAGCTTAATCTCATAATTTTCCCTTTCAGCGACCTCTTTTTCTTTCAGCAGTTGTTTTTCCGAATAATCAAGAACTGTACATTTTGCGCCTAATGCCGTAAATATTGGCATCTGCTGGCCTCCGCCCGACGCCAGCCCCAGTATTTCGGCATTTTTAAAATCGCAGAACCAGTCTTTCGGCACCGGTTTTGTCGGTGTTAACAGTACAAACCAATCATTGTTTTTCGCTTTTTCAAAAACCTCATGGCTTATGGGCTGCCCCCATTCCCAGCCTTCATCCACCCATTTGTCAATAACATTTGAATTAATATCGGTATACTTTTTATTCATAAATCTTCTCCTGTTTTAAAATTCTGCGCTACTGTTTTTTCCATTCAAATGATTTTGCATGATGAAAGACATTCCATCTCCGTTATAAATTATTGTAAGTATAATACCATTTTAGTGCCTTTCTTTCCAATTCTTTAACAAAGGTATCTTTGCCATCGCAATATGCTTTAATATCAAAAGGATATAAAGCTGCTAATTTGCTTTTCAATTGTCCGTACTCATATGCGTCCTGCGGATGTGCCCTTAGATAATCACGTACCGCCAAATGCCTGTCTATATCCCTGGAATTGCTTATCTCGAATATATGAATATGATGAGTTCTTATCGTTAATCCTTTTCTGAAATATCTTCTTCCGGCTATTCCGAATTCACCTTTCGGCTCATAACCCAAAGTTTCAAATTCTTTATTGTATTTGTCAACTTTCGTAATATCCCTTACAACCGGCATAATGTCTATGATTGGTTTAGCCTTCAGGTTTTCAACGGCAGTACTTCCAATATGATAAATACCAATTAATTCATCACGAAGAATATTTTTAATTTTCCGGGCTTCCTCCTGGAACAGAATAGGCCATTTACTGCTATATTCTACAACTTCCACTTTCATATATTTATCGTCCTTTCATCTATTCTAAGTTAATTGCTATGGTTATTCAGAAAGCCAGGACAACCCCAACCCTTCAAAAATAACCTGGATCAATTACGGTCTTTGCTGTGTTTTGTTCTGAGTAAATATACAATCCCCAGTATTGTTAGCATTGCAAATATGACAGTAAACCAGTGCGAATTGACATGTCCCGACACAAATACCGCTGTCGGTCCGTCCGCTCCGCCTATAATTCCAATCGAGCTTGCGTCCTTTGTGTTTACATTGAATTTATAAGATAAGTATAATGACAATAATGGGCCGGAAAACGCACTGACAAGAGCTGCTAAAGCACATATAACAGTTAATGCGGTAATGATTATTGATACTTGTTTTTTCATGTTTAATTCACTCCAATTTAACCCTTTTTCGTCATCCCACGGAAATCGATGCCGCGCTATCAAAAGCGGCAGCCGGAAACTTCTATTCGCTTGCTTTATAGTTATAAACGGGTTTTATTATATCAACTATTTCAACCGTATCCCGGATGTTATCAATAATTTCATCCATCGGCTTGTAGGCCAGCGCGCATTCATCGAGCGTATCCCTGTTGACAGTCGTGGTATATATCCCTTCCATCGTTTTTTTAAATTCTTCAAGACTGATGATCTTTTTAGCCTGCCTCCTGCTCATTATCCTTCCTGCCCCGTGAGGTGCCAAATAATTCCAGTCTTTATTGCCCTTGCCAATGCAAATAAGACTTCCATCCCTCATGTTTATCGGGATTAATACCCTTTCACCTTTACGGGCGGAAATCGCGCCTTTTCTTAAAATCATGCCGTCCAAATCAATATAATTGTGTATCGTTGTAAACTGATCTTCCATAACGAATCCCATTCTGTTTATAATCTCGTCGACCATCGCCTTGCGGTTATATACGGCATACTGCTGGACTATTTTCATATCATGCAGGTAGTCGTTATAACTTTTTCCGTACACATACGCCAGTTGCTTGCTGATTTTAGCGGCGCCGCCGCTTTTTGCGGTAAGTTCCTTATATGCCAGCTTCTGATAGTATTCCGCGACCTGCTTCCCCAGATGCCTGCTGCCGGAATGTACAACGAGATATAATGTCCCTTTGCTGTCTTTGTTGATTTCTATAAAGTGGTTCCCGCCTCCCAAAGTACCAATGCTCAATCTTGCCCTTTCCAGGTTGACATGATATTTGCAGACTAAACTGTCTATGTCTGCGTTTTCGGTATATTTATGCTGTTTTTTCCTGATATTAAACCCCGAAGGAATATAATCATTAATAATTTTATCGAGTTTTTCAAAGTTAATCTCT
>JAAYBO010000081.1 GCA_012730095.1 Clostridiaceae bacterium | reverse complement strand
TGTCATTGTTGTTACCTTTGCCGGGTTTATCGCTGTTGTCTTCATTTTTTCCCGGCTTATTGTCATTTTCGTTACCTTTGCCAGGTTTATCGCTGTTGTCATTCCCTTTTCCCGGGTTTACTGTTTTTTCGTTTTCTTTACCCGGTTTTTCGTTGTTGTTATTCACTCTGAACAGGTTTATTATTTTATCGATTCCTTTACCTGGTTTTTCGCTATTGTCGTTACCTTTGCCCTGGTTTTTGCTTTTATCGTTTCTTTTGTCCGGTTTGTCGCTGTTATCATTCTCTTTTCCTGGTTTATTATTATTGTCGTTTTCTTTACCGGGCTTATCGTTGTTGGCATTCCCTTTTTCAGGTTTATTGCTGCTATCTTTTCCCTTGCCGGGTTTATCTCTTTCATCATTCCCTACGTTATTCTTATTTTTTTCATCCTGCTTGTCAGCGGAATTATCATTCCTCTTCTTATTATTTTCCTTTGCTCCTTTCTCTTCTTCCTGTTCTGTTTTCTTGTTTTCCTTTATTATTTCCATAAGCTCTTTAACCGGTTTTTCCGTAAGCTCTTCCTTGTCAATATCCGTTCCGATTTCGATAACCTTTTCGATTATATTTTCCCTACCGGGAGATATACCTTTTTGAATAGACTGTTCACGTTGTTCAGTATCAAAAGTCAGGATTTCCACAGACGGGGACACCTTTTCTATGATATCATTCTTTGCTTTTTCGACACGTTTTTGATCGGAAGAGGATATACTTATCAATACATCCTCTTCGTCATTTAAGTACCCCATTTCCTGTGCCGTGCTTATCACAAGCCCTATCCCGCTCTCATACCTGCATGCCTGAACAGATACTGACTCCACTAATTTTTGCCCGTCTTCATTCATTGGGTTAACAGAAATTATCCTGTCGAAATAGTTAACTGAAAGCTCTACTGAAGGATTAATATCAATATTGATAAATTGAGCTGGCGTTGACCATAAAAAAGTTCCCAGTCCAATAAATGCGACAACTATAACCGATGCGGCCATAGACGCAATCTTTTTCCAATAGTAACTTCGCGGTCGCTGCGCATCGTTGACCATCAAAACCATGCCAACCTCAAAACCTTCTAAAGTCTTTACGGTCTTGAACGTTCCATCCGATAATAAAAGAACCGAGCTTTCACTGTTTTTTGCTACAATAATCCCTTTCATTTTATCACACCTGCTTTCCACAGGTTTTACAAACCTTTAACATACTCTTCCAAATACGGGTAGTCCCCCGACATAATTAACAGTACAGCTATAATATATTTTCTGTGTCTTTCAAACTTTTTTCTTTTTATACCCAGTTCCTTTTCAATAAGAGACAGCGGAAGCATCTTGTTACGCAGCATATGCTCTCTGGCCTGGCAGTTGGTATGTAATAAAGAAATAATTTTGCTGCATACCTGCTTAGTCTGTCTATTCTTTGGAGCGGCATTTTCCAGTTCATAAAAGCTTATATCGAACAACTCAAGCTTTTCCTTTAGGGTTTTTATTTCAAGGAGCCTTTCCTCACGTTCTTTTTCTTCGGAATATACTGTCAATGATGCCTGCGCCTCAACAGAATCATCCGTTTCTTCCCCTTCCTGCTGTAAATATACCACTTTTTTTGAATGCCTGTTTTGGCTTCTGTAATAGTCGATTACCCTGCTTCGTATTATGCTCCTGGCGAAATTCAGAAAATCGCCATGCGCCGGTATATATCTTTCAACAGCTTTCGTAAAAGCCATCATCGCAATTGTAAGCTCGTCATCCGAACCATACCGAAGAAACCTTCCGGAAATTCTCTGAGTACACGACATAATAAATGGCTTATAAACTTCAAGTAAATTATTCAGTTTTTGTTTATCAGTCTTACTCTCCAGAACCCACTGTTCCAGTTGCTTGTTTTCCATTACATTATCCTGTTAACAGAAATTTTAGCATGTACAATATCGTCTAACAGGCATATACACTTTAAAATCAAGGAAGGAATTTCTTCTTTAATTCATCCTGTCCTGATGTTTTCATTATAGAAATACGTTTATTTGACATTTTTTTTTAGGGTAGCAGGCTATATAGTTGCCAAACTTTATTTAAATTAAAAAAGAAATTGATTTTTTGGAAAGTTAATTGCCAAAAAACGCATTCCAGAGTATTCTTTATCAATTTGTACATGCACTCTAATTATACCTCATGCATATACATATATACAGACCTTATTTTTCTTTTCCTTACCCCTTAAGCGTTGATGAAGAACAGAAATATCTTGAACTATTTCACCAGGGAGATGAAGAGGCCCG
>JAAYBO010000080.1 GCA_012730095.1 Clostridiaceae bacterium | reverse complement strand
GACCTCATTGAAGTATTTCAGGCACCTCAGGTCGGAAAAGTCATTGGTGAAGTGACAAAAAAACAGAAGGAGCTATTCCTTTCTTTGGGAATAACTCCACCATCGTTATAGATTTCGGGAACGTAGGTTACAAGGCAGAGCGCATTGACGGTAGACGGGTACAACGTATCAAAATAGTTTATAACTGCATTGGCGAATTTGACCCATCGGTTTCTACATCCACCACAGAACAAGAAAAATCGGCATAGCCGGTAAATACATACCAATCTATGCCGATATTTTTCCGGGATTACTAATCCCTAAGATGCACCCTCTAAAGGCGGCTTTTTTTGTCGAGTCATTACTGCCGTGTTCCGGCAGGTACGCGGCTTTTGTTTTGGCGTTTTCGGCAAATTCTGAGCGGGTTATGAGCCGAACAGTAACGATCGCGAATTTGAAATTTAGCTGTAAAAATTCTGTTCGCAAAATGATAAAAATGATATAATTGAATTATTATACATTTCCATGAAAACTTTGGTATTGAAAAATACCATAAAGTAAGGCTGCAGTCATGAATAAATATTTGAAATGGTTTTTTATTGTTATTTTTATAACTGCCGTTTTAAGCGGGTTTATTCTTTTCCGCTACAGAAGCAACCCAGCTTATGATACTGTAAATGAGCAGCTTGTTCTTCGGTTGGCCGAAACATACCCGGCGGATCATCCGTCGGCTTTGGCAGCTCAGAAATTCGCCGAACTTGCTTACGAACGAACAGACGGACGAATAAATATTAAGGTTTATTATAACGGTAAACTGGGCAATGAGAGCGAAGTGCTAAAACAAATGCAGTTTGGCGGTATTGCGATGGCACGGGTTAATTTCCTTGAACTTTCAAATATCGTTACATATCTGCAGGAGTATATAGAGCCGTATTCATATGAACGTCCGGAAGAATTCCTGAACGCTCTTGATGATGATAAAGACAATATATCGTTGAAAATGCAGCTTGAAAAATTCATACCCCTTGTATACTATTATCCTGATCATAGATGTTTTTATAATAACAAATCGGCTATAAAAGGCGCTGATGATTTCACCGGTCTCAAACTAAATACAAGCACTTCCGGCAAAATCACGGACATCGTAAAAACGCTCGGCTGCGAGCCTGTAAATATTTCAACCGATAATATATTCAAGTCACTAACCGCAGGATATATGGACGGCGGTGAAACCACGTTCTGTGAGTTTGCGCTGAGTGATTACGCATCCGTTGTTCCTTATGTTTCATTAAGCGATTACCTGTATTGTCCTGATATTATTATCGCAAGCAGTGTATCATTAAGGGATATAAGCCGTGCCGATCAGCAGCTTCTGGAAGAATGTGCTAAGGATTCTTTCGTATATCAGAAGCAATTGCTGCTGCAACTGCAGCAAGACAGTCTTAGTGAACTTGAGAATAAAAGTATAGTTATTCAAAATAAATCCCTCCTTGAACCAATTCTTAAAAAAATATTCTTAAAAGCAGGAGGGAATAAAAATGATTAGACAATGGTTGTCCGGTATAAGAAAATTTTTTCAAAACTCACTTGTTGCAAAGATTAACCTGCTTTTTATTGTTTTGATTTTATTGTTTATTGTATTTTCAGTTTACAATACATATTCGCTTAGTACATCAAATAAAAGCTACAGAGATACAATAAAGAACTATTACCTTATTATGGAATTAAAAGAATATGCCGCAGCATGCAACCGCTCACTGAATGAGTATTTACGAAGCAATAACCGTACCTATTTATCCGACTTCAATGATGTTTCGGGTAAATTTCGAACAACCCTTGGGAAATTGAAATCCAATCTTAACGATGTTGAAACCCGTTATATTCTCCTTAGCATATCCGATTCCTTTGAAACGTACCATACGACTTGTTGTAACGCGTGCCTCAAATTCTACCAGACCGATTTCGTATATTATAATTATATGTATGAAGCACAGAGTATTAATTCTTATCTTAATAAATACTGTGATGAACTTCTTGTATATGCTCTCGCTGAAGGTGAAAAAACATATGCCGGAATGCAAATAAAACAAAATACGCAGGTTATGTTTAATTTTTTCGTAATCTTGTTTTTACTCATCCTGTTTGCATTCAGCGCAGTTTATATTCATGTAAACATAACCAATCCCCTCAATCAGTTACTGCTTGCAGCCCGAAAAATATCCTCCGGCAGTTTCGACATACATCTGGAACAAAAAAATTCAAAAGACACAATAGCAGTATTAACAAACGCTTTTAATGTGATGGCACGGAACATTAAGAATATGATGGCAAGCATCAGGGAAAAAGCGGAAACAGAAAAAAAGCTTCTTATTGAAAAACAAAAAAACGTTGAGTACCAGCAAATGCTGGATCGGGCAAACTTTTTGGCATTACAGACGCAAACCAACCCGCATTTTATGTTTAATACCTTAAACTGTATTTCAAGAACAATTACACTGGGTATGCATGAAGAAGCGATAATGATGATTGATTCGATGGTGACTATTATTCGGTATAATTTGACAAATGCAAATGTTCCCGTTATATTGAAGCAGGAACTTAATATCACTGAAAAATATCTTAAAATTCAGCAATACCGTTTCAGAGATCGCATACGGGGGGAAATTGATTGTCCGGCTGAACTTGCCGAGAATATAATAATCCCCCGTTTCACATTACAGCCGATTGTAGAAAACGCGATTATTCACGGACTTGAACCGGTGGAAAAAGGCGGAGCGTTAAGAATAAAAGTCCGAAGCATTAATAATGTATGCGTAATTAAGGTCATTGATAACGGGATCGGAATAAGCACGGAAAGACAACGTCAAATACTAAGAGAGGCTGAAAAAGGTCATACCTCATTGATAGGCATTGCGAATACGAAAAAGCGTCTTGAGATTTTCACCGGGATTTCCGATTCTTTCCGCTTTATCAGCAAACAGGGTATCGGTACGATAGCTGAAATCCGAATACCGATTAAAAAAACAAAGCATCATTGCACAGGCACTAATAACGATAACCGGTAATAGCTTCGCAAACAGGCGGATGAATAAGGTGTATCAAATTAATAATAAAATGGTGGGATGACAATGTATAAATTATTAATTGCAGACGATGAGCCATTGGAAAGGCAGGCAATACGCTATTTTATCGATGACTCTCATCTTGAAATCGGAGAAATTCTTGAAAGCGAAAACGGTACGGCGACCGTAAAAACAGCTATGGAAAAGCAACCCGACATTATTATACTGGATATTAAAATGCCCGGACTGACAGGTCTCGAGGCAATGGAAAGAATTATTGCCGTAAATAAAAAGTGTAAGGTGATATTTTCCACAGCTTACAATTACTTTGATTATGCTGTAAAAGCATTGAAATTGAACGCTATGGATTTTTTAGTAAAACCGGTAAAAAAAGAATTGCTTATAAGTGTAATAAACAAAGCGATAGACGAACTGGATACCGAAAAAAGTACTGAACAAAAGGAATTAAAGCTCGATGATGTCATACAAATTTTGGGCAACAAAATTCTCGGCGAACTGCTGATTGGACGAATAGATGAAGAAACCCTGTATTACCTGGACGCGATTGGAGTTGACAGTAATACGGGAGGGCAGGTCTTCGCAGTTAAAATGTCAAATGAGTTAAATAGTAATAAAATGCAGAAACTACAGTCAATATTGCGAAAGGATCTTTATGATGCGGGATATCAGAGTATTACGAAAATAAATGACAGGAACCTCTCCCTCATAGTGTTTTCCCCGGAACCTTCATTGAGAAAAAAAATTACTCCTGTGACAGAATTAATTTTGTCAAGCATTTTCCGCGATTTGGGAATGTCCTATAATTGCAGCTGTGGAATTGAATTTGAAGATATAAGCGAGATTGAGCAAAGCTTTTCGGACGCATATGGCTGTATCATTAAATCCCCCGGCATAGAACATGCCTGGGCTCCTCAAAAAGGGCGAAATAAAGGTTTCAGTTCCGACAAGCAAAGCATTCCGCCTGAAATAAAGTTTATCTGCAATTATATTTCGAGGCATTATAAGGAAAAGATAACGCTTGATAAAATAGCCGAAGAAGTAAAATACAGCAAGTATCATATCAGCCGTTTATTTAAGCAATATATGAATATAACCATCGTAGATTATTTAATTCGTCTGCGTATAAAAAAAGCAAAGGAGCTTTTATTGGACGGAAGTTACAGCATTAAGCAAATCAGCCATATGGTCGGTTACAGCGATCCGAATTATTTTACATGGGCATTTAAAAAACAGGAAGGAGTTTCTCCCGCAAAATTCAGGTATTCCAATAAAGCCTATAATCGGTAATAAAGTATCAAATTAAACATATCTATAAAATCTTGTGATCAAAAAGCAACATTTTATAGTTTGCTTTTTAATGCTAATAAAATATAGCAATATCACAAAGAATTCCTGCAATCCATCACAGTGCATTAATAGATTAAGTCAAATATAATTTTTATAGGCATTATCAACAGATAATGCAAAAAAGATTATGGGGAGGATTCCATTATGAAAAAGGCATTAAGTATTGCTCTTATTCTCAGTATGGTTATTATCGTTTTTGCGGGATGTGCGCCTGATTCGCCGCCTGCAGCATCCGGACAAACATCTTCCGGCGCTTCTTCTCAGCCTGCTCCTTCAAAAGAAGAACCCTCTAAAGTGTATACTCTTCAAATTGGCCATGCGCAGCCTGAAACCAATCCGAGGCATATTTCACTGCTGGCATTTAAAGAGATGGTTGAGGATAAAACAAACGGCGGTATAATCGTTGAAATTTTCCCGGCAGGACAGCTCGGTAATGAGAAGGAAATGGTTGAAGCCGTAAAGATGGGTACTTTACAAGGTATGAGAGGCGGTCACTTTGAATATCTGCAAAAAGCTCTTATTTTTACGCTGCCGTTTTTATGTGAAAACGCAAAACAGGTTGAGGCGCTGATGAATTCTGATTTTGCCCTCGAAATATGTGAGCCCGCAAAAGAACATGATCTTATCGTCCTTGGTATTGGCGATGCTGGTGGATTCCGCCACTTCTCGAACAACGTCCGTCAGATTAAAAAACCTGAGGACCTTGCCGGTCTGAAAATGCGTATTCCCGGTATGGATACTGTTGACCGCACTTTCAAAGCACTAGGCGCGACAACCGTTAATGTACCATATGCGGATCTGTATATGGCACTTAAAACCGGGGTTGCCGATGGGCAGGAAAACCCTGCGGTAAACGTTGAAGGAATGAAGTTCTACGAAGTTCAGAAATATTTTACGATGGTAAGCTATCAGTTCCATCCCGATCCGTTCTGGGTAAACCTCGATTGGTTTAACAGCCTTCCCGAAGACTACCAGCAGATTCTTTACGAATGCACAAAAGAATCGATGAAAGTTAACAATAAGGCAATTGCTGAAAATGAAGCCGCTGCGATTGCGGTTATTGAAAACAATGCTGAAGTATATTACCCGACCCCCGAGGAAATCCAGGCGTTCAGAGATGCAGTCGAAGTCGTATACGATCAATATCTCGAAGAAGGTTTGATTACCCAGGAAGAGTTGGATACAATGCGCCGGATTGTTGCTGAAGCGAAATAATGTTCCACATTCCGGTCCGAATACATTCCATCACACAGTGGGGAGAAATCTGACGGTTTCTCCCTGCTGTGTAATCTTAGCAAAGGGGTGATTAATATTAGCAAGCTTAATAAATTCGGAAGTATTCTATTTAAAATTTATTTTGGAATCGGTGTTTTTGTAATGGGTATACTGGCGATAAGTGTCATCTTCACCGTTGTTATGCGATACTTGTTTTCATTGTCCTGGAAGGAAGTGGAAGAGCTTACCGGAATCTTCTTTGCTTTTACAACATTCTGGGCAATGGGGCTTTGTGTACTGAAAAATGAGCATGTGGTTATTGATGTGCTTTATAATGTTTTTCCACCGGCGGTAAAACGTTGGATATCTCTGATTAACTATTTTGTCGTGTTTGTTATTAATGGTTTGTTCTTTTATTACAGCTTGATTTATGTGGGTAAAATTGGAACCCACCTGTCAAAGGGCATGATGATACCGATGAGTTACTATTATACAATTATGCCTGTATCTTGCATTATATGTGCTATTTGTATTGTCATTAAAATGGTTGAAACAACAAAAGCTCCTGCCGGATTTTTCAATTCGGATAATTATAATATAACGGAATAATGGGAGCAATGAATCGAAAAGGAGTGGATTTACTCTATGGCAATGATTATCTTGCTGATTATTTTAATTGTATTTTGTGCGCTTGGTGTCCCTCTGGCGTTTTCCATCGGTGCTTCTTCGGCTACATATCTTGCTCTGGAACAACCGCAGTTTTTGCAGATGCTCCCTCAGCGAGTCTGGGGCGGTATTGAAAACCAACTTATGATTGCAATGCCTCTTTTTATGCTTGCCGGAGAGCTTATGAATACCGGTGGCATTACGAAAAGAATTATTGATTTTTGCCTTTATCTTGTAAGGCCGATAAAGGGCGGCCTCGGCGAGGTCAATGTTGTCGCCAGTATGATATTCGGCGGTATATCCGGTTCTTCTGTAGCGGATACATCGGCTTTAGGATCTATTTTAATACCGGCAATGGAGGATCTTGGTTATCCAAAGAAGGTTTCCGCCGGAATAACAGTCGCGTCATCAACAATGGGAATGATTATTCCACCAAGTGTTCCGATGATTGTGTTTGCAATGATCTCCGGCGCTTCAGTGGGCGCATTGTTTATCGCCAGTGCTGTTCCCGGCATAATGATCGGTTTGTCCCAGTTAGTACTGGTGTATATTATATCACGTAAAAAAGGATACCATCCAAAACCTGTCCCTTTTGACAGGAAGCACTTTATAAAAACGATGTTAAATGGTCTCCCGGCTATATTGATGCCTGTTTTCATAATTTTATCGGTATCATTCGGTGTATGCACCGCGAGTGAATCTGCCGGAGTCGCGGTACTATACGCTCTTTTGATTGGATTTTTATTTTACAGGGAACTTACCTGGAAAGGTATTGTCGAAGCGCTTAAAAAAACTTTGATTTCCTCGGCTTCTGTTATGCTTATTATCGGTTTTACAATGATTTTTACGTGGATTCTTACAATGCAAAAAGTACCTCATGTACTTGGTGAATTTTTTATCGGTTTGAATATGTCTCCCGCAATTCTGGCGTTAATGTTCAGCGGATTGATTCTTATACTTGGTACTTTTATTGACGTTAGCCCTTGTATTCTGATGCTTACACCAATAATGCTCCCGGTAATGAGAGCTGCGGGAATCAGCGATTTTCAATTCGGAGCGATGATGATCACAGGCCTTGCGATAGGACTGGTTACACCGCCTGTCGGGATGTGTTTAAACGCGTGTACTAAAATAAACCGGATGCCTATTATGGAAATTTTCAAGGGAGCGGCGCCTTATATTGTATGTAATGTACTTGTTCTTATAAGCATAAGCATATTTCCTGTTCTGACTACATGGCTGCCGGGTATATTGGGGTATTAATAAAACGGGGGCGAAAATATCATTAATAAAAGGAAGCGGATTTCCGTTTCCTTTTTTATTTCAACCGATATCGATCGTATTAAGACTACCAGTGATGTGCAGTTACCGGCGCGATTCGATCATTTTAATCGTTTCATCCGCCGCCAGCAATACTATACCTATACCATGAGTATCATTTGTCACCCACAGCAAATCTTTCTTGTAATATTGTTCGCTATATGAGAAATTGGAGCCGCGGCATACTCCGTATACATTCCCTTTGCAGTCGATACTGATAGTCATTAATCCTTCCAGGGCTTTGTAAATTGAACCAACATACCGTTCGGTATCATCAAGCCAGCCAAAACGTACCCCTTTCGCAAACGCGTATGTAAACATCGCTGTGCAGGATGTTTCTTCATAAGATTCGGGATCGGTAAGAACCTGGTGCCATAACCCGTTTTTCCCCTGAAGTTTAAGATAGCCCTCACACAATTCTTTGTAGAACCCCAAAAGCTGCATATAATCGTTATGGCTCTCCGGCAAAGATTCGAGAACTTCCGAAAGCGAAAACAATGCCCATCCGTTTCCCCTGCCCCAGGGTACAAATGTCGGTGTGTTGTATTTTAAATCGTATATATGGGACATAACCCCGTATTCAGGCATATACAAATACTTTTTATATAACAGGAACTGTCGTGCCGCATCATCTATATAACCGCGCTTGCCGGTAAGGTTATAGTATTTTGCAAGAAACTGGTTTCCCATGTAAAGATCATCAACCCATATCGTTTCATCTCCCCTGCAGAAAGCGCCATCCTCTTTTCTTATTTGGCGGTTTGCGATATAGTCCGCAATTTTTTCGATTACCTTCAGGAAGCTCTTTTCTCCGGTTTCACGATAAAGCTCAATGACAGCGGCTCCAAAAGAACCACAGTCGTCAAGGGCGTCCAGTTCAACCAACTGGTGGTTTAATGACTGGTAACCGTATTCTTCACGATCGTAAAGAGAGTATTCATACATTTTGATACATTCTTCGGCATGGTTTATCGTGTAATTTTTTATGTCTTCTCTTTGAAGCAGCTTTGAAACACGGAAAAGGCCATATAAAGTAACCCCCAGATGGTAGTGCCATTTTCCGTATAAATTGTTTTCAAGATAAGGCCTTACCCTAAAACCGGGTTTATCAATGCTCCAGTATACACCCTTTCCGTCATTGTCAAACAGCCTGTATACGTCGGTTATTTCATTCGGCGGAATACTCAGCGGAGAATTAAAAGGACCCAAAAAAATCCATTCACCATCAGTTCCTTTTATATCGCAGGGCTGCTTAAAATCCTTTTGTTTTCCATTTACAACCGCCGTCAGCGTAAAGCCCCATTCTTCAGAGCGCCTACAGGACTCAACCAGAATATCGTGGTCACCATGCCCAAGATTTATATTAAATTCAAAGTTGCCGGCGTTTTCCATATAAAAAACTTTTTGATTATCAATCCAAATATTAACAGGTTCTGATGTTTCCCCAACAAATGCAACGGAGCAGCTGTGTTCCAAAATAAACAGCTTTGTCCATCCATAGGCCGCTATCCCGGCTTCCTGACCAAAGATACGCGAAAACACAGGTTTTTGGCTCTCAATGTCATCCCATTCAAGGACAGGATACCACTTAAGTCCTGTGGAGCTTTCAGACATCTGCGCATCTATATTCTCTTCATCAAGGCCTTTATCGCAATCTGTCAATTCCGAATATACCCAACCTCCCTGCCCGTATCTTTCGTTAAAAGGTGACATAAAATGAAGCGGACACCACTTACCGCTTGTAGAACCAATAATACATCCGAAACCGGCAGGCGTCTTTTGGCTTTTGATCAGGAAGCTGTTCCATCCCTTAACAAGTGTCAGTTT
>JAAYBO010000079.1 GCA_012730095.1 Clostridiaceae bacterium | reverse complement strand
TTTGATATTGAATTTTTTGCTCCGGCTCTAAAGTTTTAAGGAAGGAATCCACAGCGTAATAATTATTCTCAACAAGCAGCTTCATGCGGTTTATAGTGTAATAATTCATAACCGTATGATTAAATTGATCTGTTATCGCAAAGTTGTTGTTATTCAGATATAAATTAAAAACCGACACTAGTGACAGTACACAAAAAAAAGCAGCCAGAAGCTTTACTCGTATGGACAAATGCTCCCACATATCACCTATTCGCCTATTTAACATTGAATTGCTCCTTAAATATACCTGCCGCTGTGTTCGTATTACTGGTATAGATACCTAAAAATACATACGAACCATAATTTTGATTTTAAATTAGCAATTGCATTAAAAGCAAATACTTAACTTAATAAATTTTATTATAACAAATATCCCAAATAATGAACACTTATCCTGCCGTTTTTCTTTCAGGCATTTTGGCAAAGTTAATCTTCCGTTATTTTAACAAAGACGTGTTCGGAGAAGAAGGAGGCGGATTTGTTTAGCTATTTGATCTGAAAGAAGATATCTGAAAAAAAGCGAAAAACACCTAATATCTATAAAACATAAAACATTTTATGCTTTATGACGAAGAATACAATAAAAGTAAAAGTCTGATTTTAAGGTAAACGCTTAAAGCGGTAAACCCTTTATTAAAATATAAAAAGGGACTGTTTTCTTAGTTTTATATGCCAAATTCTTCAAGCCACTTAAGAGCTTCTTCCCTTGTTTTAAAATACTGGGTGGTAATCTTTCCTGCCTGAGAGGCTTTCTCATGACGTTTTGCCTGCACCTTTATTGTAGCCATTCCTCCGGAAACAAACGCCATGGCTATACAACCAGCCTCTTCGCAAGCCTTATGCAATTTAGCAAATTCTTTTTGTGTTTCGGGATCGTAAATCGGATCCATCTTCTCCATCATTGGGATATAGCCCCATTTACCGCCAAAACTCTTGCCTTTTGTTATAACATATTCTGTTAATTCACGTACGTCTTCTACGCCGGCCAGCCCAAAGCCCTCTGTGTTGACAATTTTCCGGCCCGGAACATCATATTTTTTTAATTCCCAAGTCGCCATACAATGCACACCTCCATTTTTATTTAAAAGCCTTATTATATTTCTTTTTCAATAATGTTCATGCTATCTAATACAATATTGAATTGGTTATTTATACCTGTTAATTTCTCTTTTATTATTAGTGTGTTGTCCGCGCAATCACTTGCGGCTTGCGAAATACTATCAATATCGTGCAGCACATTGTCCACGGATTTAAGAAGGTCATTTGAAGTGGAATCAAAATCTGAAACCATGCTGCTTACAAACGATGCGTCAAGGTTATATTTATCCGCTATTTCAAGCATTGACATATAGTCATTGTTAACATCGGTAGACATAAATTCTAACAATTTGTTTGAACTGTCAGCAAGATGATTTACTGAATCTTTAACCTGATCTGTGATGTTTTGAATTTTTGAAACAACACCTTTTGACTGTTCTGCTAATTTTCGAATTTCTTCTGCTACAACCGTAAAACCCCTTCCCGCTTCTCCTGCTCTTGCAGCTTCAATTGATGCATTTAGCGCAAGAAGATTTGTCTGTGCGGTTATTTGAATAATGGATTCAGATAAAATTGAAATCTGTTCAACTACTTTAGAATTTTCTATTGCCTCCCCAAGCTCGGCCCTTGTTCCGTCAAAGACCATTTGCGCCTTCTGTTTAGATTCTATTACCCGATTTTTTAGATCTTCAGCCCGTTTTTTAATTTCTTCAACAGTTAAAACGCCCTGTGACGTTTTCTCGGTAATAAACTGAACTGAACCGGCGATGTCCAGTGTGGAAGCGGCTCAAAAATACATTCCAACGCGTTTACAGCTTTTCCGATGTCATCATCCCTTAACTTAAGAATTTCCGGGATTTCGTGATGTATACCGTTTTGAGCTGCAGATTGAAGATAATCGGTCAATATTCCATTAATTTTTTTTGTAGCTCTGAAAGTAAACAAAACGAGAAAACAAATAATAAACGCAGTGAATGAGAATAGCATAATTATTATAAAAAGTATGTCTGTTTGTCCGTAAATAACTTTAACCAGGCAAAGTATGGAGGTAACAGTAAGCAGAGATGAAATAATGATTAGTAATAATGGAACTTTGATTTTAGATAGGATACTTCCATTCACATTAAACTCTCCATTCTCCATATTATACTCTTTTATTTTATGTTTTTACATAATTATATAATTTTAACATTG
>JAAYBO010000078.1 GCA_012730095.1 Clostridiaceae bacterium | reverse complement strand
TTAATGGTTCTTGGGTACAGGATAAATCAACGTGATTAATTTCGGTGTATATTAACGCGTCTTATTTATACTTACAGTTAGTATGCACAAACACTGGATTCCAAGGCCGCGGCCGAAATCTGTCAGGCCTTCGCCGGTTGTCGCTGTGATTCCGATACAAGATTCGTCTACGTTTAGAAGAGAAGCAATACTTTTCCTCATTTGGTTTATCATCGGGCTTATTTTTGGAATAGCGCATTCTATTGAAAAAGAAGCATGAAGAATTGAACCCTTAAGATATCTCAGGGCTTCTTTAAGGTATATACGGCTGTCGGTGATACCATCGTTAAAACACATATTATCAGCGATATCGCCAAGGATATTTACACATGTAACTCCGGAAACGGCATTTGTTAAAGCATGCAGGATCACATCGGAATCGCTGTTTCCCTTAAGGGGCGGGCCTTCAAAATGGACGCCGCCCAGTATAAGTTTTTTATCTTTGTTTTCAGTATCAAACCTATGACTATCCTGGCCGATTGAAACCTTGATCATTACAAACCTCCGAATCTGCATATAATAAAAAATTTTAGATTTCTAAAGCGTTTTTTTCCATAAGTTCAAGCAGCCTTATTAGTTCTTTTTGATCGTTCTCATCCATATCCTTTGTAACAATCTCCCGCCAGTTCGACAGCAATTCACGAATAACAGGCAGCAGCTTTTGCCCATTTTCCGTAAGAAATAGACTGTTTTGCCGCTTGTCTTCCGGTGACTGCTCACGCTTTATATAACCGAGGTCTTCCAGCCTGCGGCACTTGCGGGCAACACCGCTTTTATCAATTAATAAATACTCGCAAAGGTTATCCTGGCTGGAGCCCGGATTCCTGTCGAGAAAAAGAATAATTAAGAACATGGTCCCATGCAGTTTATAATGCTGCAGGTGCTCATCAAGATAGTGCCGGCGCTGCCTTTCAAGCCGCGATATATATCTGACGATATTCCGTGTAAAGTCCTGTTTTTCGTTTTTCATTTTTCTATATTTCCTTAAACCCAAAGAATCCAAATATGTTAGTAAATTTCTTATTTAAACAGTCTTTGAATATTTTTGATGATACCATAATTAACCACGGCAGGCAAGCAAACAAACCTTTCCCCTTTTCAAACGGCTTACTGTCTATTATAATAATTCTTGGCGGACACAAAGGCGGGCTGAATAAACCGAAGAAAAAAGGAGAAAAATATATGATCGAAACAGTCCTTGATAACATTCCATTTGAAATAAATGAATCTCAATTTCTTTCAGAATTAAAGCTTTTTGAAGACTCATCCGAGGCTGATGAGGCAATTCAGCTATTAAAAGAGGCTTGTTCCGTTGCTAAGCCTAAGGCTGTTTATATTGAGTCATTTGTTGATTCAAGAACGGAAGATACCGTTATAATTGACGGTGTATCATTCAGAAGCCGTTTACTGAGCGCAAATACAGAATCTGTCCACAGGCTGTTTCCATATATTGCAACATGCGGAACAGAAATTGAACAGTGGGCCAGTAACATAACAGACCCTCTGAATGCTTATTATGCGGACATGATAATGCAGCTTGCTTTAAAATCCGCTGTTAATGAATTAGTTAAGCATTTGACATATAAAAAACTGCACGGAAAACTATCCTACATGAATCCAGGCTCTCTGGAAGATTGGCCAATAAGCGAACAGAAAAAGCTATTTTCTCTTTTCACCGATGCAATTGGCGTTAAGCTTACCGACAGCTTTTTGATGATTCCGGTAAAATCATCTTCAGGGATATATTTTAATTCGGACAAAAAATTTGTAAACTGTGAGCTTTGCCCAAGGGAAAACTGTCCTTCAAGACGAACAGCCTATAAACCGCATAGTCGATAAAATCTAAATCGAGATAACCCCATGATGCTCAATTTTTGACTGCGTATTTTCCGGTTGATTCTTTATTTTCAGCATATTATTTTCATACTCTATACGTTTTATCCTGCGAAACAGCGCAACAGTCATCAAAAGGGCTACTATAAACGTCAATATATCCGCAGCGGCTTGTGCCGAAGCAAGACCATATACCCCGAATAATTTAGACAGTATTAAAACGCATGGCAGCAGGCAAATCAACTGCCGTGAAAGGCCAAGTATAGCTGCACCCACGGATCTGCCAAGTGCCTGAAAAAGGCCGTTGGATATTACCCCCCACGTATGGAATCCCATTGTGATACACTGGGTTATTATCATATACGAACCAATCTGTAAAATCTCCAAATCGTCAGATGATGTAAAAACTCCGACAAGCCTTCGGGCAAAGACCGCTAAAATTGCACCAAGTACTATGCTTGCAGATACACCCATTACAGTACAGGCCCAAAACGCTTTCCGTACCCTATTGTAATTTTTTGCGCCCCAGTTATATCCTGCAACGGGCTGAAATCCTTGAGAGAGGCCAATAATTCCAGAACCTACAAGATGGGCAGACTTGTTTGCAACGGTTACGGCAGCCAGGGCCGAATCACTGAATGAACCGGCAACATTATTAACTACAATGCTGGATACGGCTAACATACTGCTGCGCAGGAAAGTGGGTATCCCCATTTTTGCGATTTCAAGGTATATTTCTTTTTTTGGGGTAAAAAACTGCGGCTTTAATTCAAGTATTGATTTCTTTTTTAAAAAAGGCATTAACAGTATGATAAAACTTGTTAGTTTTGAAATCCCCGTAGCAATAGCAGCGCCGGCAACTTCAAGCCCCAAAACATGAATAAAAAGAGGGTCAAGGGCAATATTTACAACACAGCCCGAAACCATTCCTATCATTGAGTATTTGGTGCTGCCTTCGGAACGCAAAAGCTGGCTTAATATTACCGTTCCGGCGGTAAAAGGTGACGAGAGCAGAATCCATCTTGCGTAATCCATTGAATATGGCATTACAGTATCGGTTGCACCCAGTGCTCTGACTATAGGCGGGATAAATATATAGCCTATAAGCGATATGGCCATTAATGCGATAAGTCCTGTAAACAGTGTTGTCGTACCTACTCTGTTGGCTTCCTCATCCCTTTTTGCTCCAAGCAATCGAGATATGTAGCTGGCCGCCCCTATACCGAAGCCCATAGCAACGGAACGGAGCAAGTGCATCAGCGAAGAGTTTACGCCAACGGCTGCGGTAGCTGTTGTGCCAAGCGAGCTGACAAAATATGTATCGGTGATGTTATATAGTGAATCTATAAGCATAGATATAATCGTTGGGATAGCAACAATAGGTATAACTTTTACAACGGAGTCTTCCAGCATCATTTTCCGCCGGAGATCCCGTTTTATTGATTGAGATTTCGACAAAAGATACTCCCCCCTGCTACGAATACCAGGTATTGCTAATAAAGTTGCGCTACGCAACTATTTTAGCATATTTATCCTCTCCGGTCAACAAAACGAAACACCCGAAGCAAAGTCGCGTACCTGCCGGAACGCGGCAGTAATGTCTTGACCCTGACTATATAGACGTCACCGAAAACACCCGAATCAGAGTCGTGTACCTGCCGGAACCCGACAGTAATGCCTTAACCCGTTAATCCACCGCTAACTTTTCGGAGTGAATACGCGGGCTGCTTTTTAAGAACTATCGTACAATAGATCTTAAAAATAATTATACGTCTGAACAGTAATGCTTATAGATATTGGGGATTTCTATCTCGTTGTATGATAAAATAATATAGAAAACATTCGTTATCTGATTTCCTGCGGACAAACAATATGTTCAAACAACCGAGGATGTGGTCATAAAGCATGAGTTTAAGGTTTATATACGGCAGAGCGGGCAGCGGCAAAACCCGGTTTTGCCTGAACGAAATAAAATCAAGGATAGATGCCGGAAAAACACGGCCGCTTCTTCTTTTAGTACCGGAACAATTTACATATCAAACCGAAAAAGATTTAATTAAAGTTCTTGGCAAGGGCGGGATACTGAAGACTGAGGTGTTAAGCTTTCGCCGCCTCGCTTTCAGGGTATTTAATGAAACAGGCGGCATTACATATCCGCATGTACATCCGGCCGGCAAGAACATGATTCTTTACAGGATCCTTGACAAACAAAGACAGAGCCTTAATGTGTTTGCCGGTTCTTCCGAGCGTCAGGGTTTTGTTAATACACTGTCAAATTTGATTACCGAATTCAAACGGTATAAAGTAACGCCTGAAGCGCTGTTGAATATTTGCGACAAGTTTGATGACAAAAATCCTTTAAAGGAAAAACTATCTGAAATCGCCCTTGTTTATGAATTGTTTAATACGATGATAGTTCAAAGGTACAAGGACCCTGACGACGATCTGACACTAACGGCAAAAAGCATTGCCCACTGTGATTTTTATAACGGCGTGGAGATCTGGATTGACGGGTTTTCCGGGTTTACTCCTCAGGAATATGCCGTTATTGAACAGCTTATGAAAAAAGCTGAAAGGGTGAATATAAGTTTTTGCACCGATTGTCTTACCGACGATGGGATTTTAGATCAAACAGGTGTTTTTTCCCCGATAAAGGTTTCATACGCGAAGCTAATAAAAATAGCGAGGCAGAACGGCATTGCCATCGAGCCCGCTGTCGCTTTAAGACAGGTATATCGATTTTCTTCAGGCAGCGAGCTTTCTCATCTTGAACGTTACCTGTATGCCTATCCTTATAAGCAGTACAAAGGTAAAACACAGAATTTATCGCTGTTTTCTTCGGTTAACATGTATTCGGAAATAGAAGAATGCGCAAGAGATATCATAAGGCTTTGCAGGGATCACGGGATGCGTTTTAAGGATATTGCAATAATTACCGGAAACCTTTCAAGCTATGAGAAAATGGTAGAGGTTATTTTCTCCGAATACGACATTCCGTGCTTCATCGACAGAAAAGTCGATATAGCCAATCATCCTCTTGTGCGGATGATTTTATCGATGTTTGACATTTTTATTGAAAACTGGTCTTACGAATCTGTTTTCAGCTACTTAAAAACCGGTTTGACAGGTATTGACCCTAACAGAATCGACAGGCTTGAAAACTATGTTCTCGCTTGCGGAATCAAGGGTAAACGCTGGATTGACGATAGCAGATGGAATATGATACCGGATTTGGTTCCGGATGAAACAAGCGTTGAATCCGAAAGTGAAAAGCTTGAAGATGTGAATAATACAAGAGATATGGTTGTAAACCCGCTGAAAGAATTCAGATGGAAAACAAAGGGCAGGAGGAAAGCCTCTGAATTTTGCTCATGCCTTTACGATTTCTTATGTGGGCTCGGAGTTCCGGAAAGAATTGAACAAAGCATTGAAAAATTCAGAAACAATGGGGAATTGAATACCGCAAACGAATATTCTCAGGTATGGAATATTGTAATGGAAATAATGGATCAGACAGTGGAAGTGATGGGGGACGAAACCATCGGAATTGAAAGGTTTTCATCGATACTCAAAATTGGATTTGGAGAGTACAAGATTGGTTTAATTCCGCCCTCTCTGGATCAGGTGCTTGTTGGGAGTATAGAGCGGTCAAGAAGCCATGAAATTAAGGCATTATACATACTTGGCGCAAATGACGGAGTATTCCCTCCTTTGGCAATGGCTGAGGGCATTCTATCCGATCAGGACAGGAATATGCTTAACAATGTCGGAATTGAGCTTGCCGGTGATTCAAGAAAACGTGCTTTTGAAGGGCAATACATGATATACAGGACATTGTCGTCTTCCGCGGAATTCGTAAGGATAAGCTGGCCTATTGCGGATAATGAAGGCAGGGCACTGCGTCCATCAATTATTATATCACGGCTTAAAAAGCTGTTTCCGGATATTACTGAAATCAGTAATATTATTTTAGGATCGGCAACTGATGAAATGAAATTTTTAGCGGGCAGGTCTCCCGCGTTCAGGCAAATGATAGTGTCGCTGCGCCAAAAGGCTGACGGAAATAACATAGACCCAATTTGGCTGGAAGCTTACCGCTGGTTTTTCGCCGACAAAAAGTACAGGGACAAGTGCCTGGCTGCGAGGGCTGCTTTTCAATTCAGAAACATAGCACAGCCCATGAACAGTGACAGAATTAGATCACTTTACGGTGAACGGCTGAATTCCAGTATATCCAGGCTTGAAAAATACTCTTCATGCCCCTTTGCATTTTTTGTTCAATACGGGCTCGATGCTAAGGAAAGAAAAGTGTATGCCCTGCGTCCGCCTGATATCGGTACGTTTATGCATGCCGTAATAGAGAGATTTTCAAAGCTGCTTTCTGAAAACAACATGTCCTGGAGGGATTTCAACTTTGACTGGTGTACCGACACGGTTTCCGGAATTGTTGCTAAGATGCTTCGTGATATGAGGGGCTCCGGGCTTGCAGGTTCAAAAAGGTATACGGCGCTCGCTTCAAGGCTAAAGCGTGTTGTGTCAAGGGCTGTCTGGATTATGGCAAAACATATACGCTGCGGAGGTTTCAACCCGGTGGAGTATGAGGTTAATTTCGGGGAAAACAGTAAATACCCGCCGATTATTATCGAACTCGATTCAGGCGAAAAAGTCTGCCTTACCGGCAGGATAGACAGGATAGATGCTTTCGAGTCTGAGGAAGGTGCATATATTAGGATTATTGATTACAAATCCGGCAGTAAAGAATTCAGGCTGTCCGATGTGTTTTATGGACTGCAGATTCAATTAATAACGTATCTTGATGCGATCTGGGAAAACGGGGAGGCCAAATATTTGCCCGGCGGTATGCTGTATTTCAAAATCGATGATCCGGTTATTAAACGAAACGGTAAAATGTCGCCGGGAGATATTGAGAAAGCGATTATGAAAAAGCTTAAAATGAAGGGGCTTCTTTTGGCTGATGTAAAGCTTATAAAGGAAATGGACCGAACGATTGAAGGCAGTTCAATAATAATACCGGCTTCGATAAACAAAGAGGGAGCACTTGGAAGGAATACCTCGGCAGCCACGATAGAGCAGTTTATTTTACTTCGAAGGCATGTGAAAAAGCTTTTAAAAGATATATGCGGAGAAATAATGAAAGGAAATGTTTCAATTAAACCATACAAAAAAAAGAAAGATACCTCGTGCAAATACTGCGGCTTTTTGCCTGTATGTCAGTTTGACAATTCCTTAGAGGAAAATTCTTTCAGGTACCTTCAGGATATCGATTCAAAAAGCGTATGGAGTATTATTGAGCGAAGCTATAAGTAAACTACTTTTTGAATTTAATTGGCTTTATAGTTTTTATCACAGTCGGTAAGTAAAACTTTTAGTTTATACAGCATCAAAAAATCAATGTTAAAGGGAATGGTTTTATTAATGAGCGGCGGCAGAAATTGGACGAAAGAACAAAAGGAAGCGATAACCGAGCAGAGCTTCGGCATGCTGGTTTCGGCGGCAGCGGGAGCGGGGAAGACAGCGGTTCTTGTTGAAAGGGTTATTCATAAAATCACGGATGCGAATAACCCTGTCGATATAGACAGGCTGCTTGTAATGACTTTCACAAATGCGGCTGCCTCCGAAATGAGGGAAAGAATTGCCGGTGCCATTACCGAAAGGCTTGAAGTGGATCCGGGTTCTCAAAACATCCTGCGGCAGCTGACGCTGCTTGAAAATGCGAGTATTACTACGATTCACTCTTTTTGCCTTGAAGTGATACGGTCAAATTTTCAGCTTATCGGCATTGACCCAAACTTCAGGGTTGCCGACGAAACAGAAATTCGGCTATTAAAGATTGAAGCGCTAAATGAAGTATTCGAAGAGCAATATGAGTTTGAAAATCCTGATTTTTTCAAGCTGTTGGAATATTACGGCGGGAATAGGGATGATCAGCCTCTTCAGGATTTGGTTATGAACCTCTACGATTATGTTCGCAGTATTCCATGGCCTGAAGAGTGGCTGAACAGGATGTGCGATATGCTGAATATTCCGGATGGAACCGATTTTTCACAAACAAAATGGGGAAAGGTGATTATTCATACGGTAAAGCTTGAGCTTGAAGGGCTTTTGAGAATGATTGGCCGGGCATTGGAACTTATTAGCGCCGATTCTGAACAAGATGGAAATTGCGGGAGAATTTCATCCGGCTCCGGGCTGGAGAAATATTATGATATATATAAAGAAGACTATGAAAATTTATCTTCAATCCTGAATTATTTAAATAAGAATCACAGTGTAAAATGGGACGATGTTTACAGTTTGTTTAAGGGAATTTCATTCAAGACGCTGCCCCGCTTAGGTAAAGATACTGACAGGGAAAAACAGGAGACAGTAAAAAAAATAAGGAATGATGTGAAGGCGGCAATAAAAAAACAGCGCGAGAATGTTATTACGGACGTATCGGACGAAATTGCCGCCGATCTTAAAACGGTATATCCCCAAATAAAAACGCTTTGCAGCCTTGTAAACATGTTTTCGGAAAAATACACGCAGAAAAAGATGCGGAGGACATTAGTTGATTTCAATGACCTGGAGCATTTCTGCCTTGAAATACTGTCTGTAAAAACCGCAGACGGTACACTAAAACCATCCGAAACAGCGCTGAGCTACAGAGACAGGTTTACTGAAATACTTGTGGATGAATATCAGGATAGTAATCTTGTGCAGGAAATTATTATCAATATGATATCAGGAAAGGGCACGGAAGAGCCGAACGTATTTATGGTAGGGGACGTAAAGCAGAGTATATATCGCTTCAGACATGCAAGACCGGAGCTTTTTCTTCAAAAGTACAGCACATATCCGATAAAAAAAGGCGGCCCTTTTAGAAAAATACTTCTTAATATGAATTTCAGAAGCCGCATTGAGGTGTTGGATGCGATAAACTTTATATTCAAACAGATAATGTCGGTGGAAGCTGGTGAAATAGATTATACGGATACAGAACGTTTGAATTCCGGCGCGGTATTTCCGGAATTCGATGATAAAGAGCTTATAACAGGCGGTAAAACCGAACTTCATCTGTTGGCCGGGGATGGTGACAGTGATATCACTTATGACAGCGAATATGAAACAGAGGAAGAAAAAAAAGATGAATATAACGATTCGTTGAATAATGAGGTTCTTGATAACATACAGTATGAAGCAAGGCTTGCCGGACAGAGAATCATTAATATGATGAAACCCGACGAAAACGGGAGATATTTTTGTGTTTTTGACCGTGCAGCCGGAAAATACCGGAGGGTTCAGTATCGCGATATTGTTATACTTTTACGCACGACGAGGAACTGGTCTGAAATCTTTGCTGATGAATTGTCGATGATGGACATACCTGTTTTTGCCGATACTGGTACCGGCTTTTTTAAAACAGTGGAGATCCTAATCATGATGTCGCTTCTTCAGATTATTGATAATCCACTTCAGGATATTCCGCTGCTTTCGGTGCTTCGTTCGCCTATAGGCGGTTTTACTACAGACGAGCTTGTAGATGTAAGGCTTGCCGCAAGGAAAAGCTCTTTATTTGAAGCATTGAAAACATTGGCTGAGAGCGGCGAAGGTAAAACGGCACATAAGGCATCGGTATTTGTTCAAAAATTAAACAGGTACAGGGAGATATCCCAATACATGCCTGCGGATAAGCTGATCTGGCAGTTGTATACCGAAACCGGTTATTATGGAATGGTTGCTGCAATGCCTTCCGGGGAACAGCGCCAGGCAAACCTGAGGCTTCTGTTCGAATATGCGCGCCGGTTTGAGGAAACCAGTTTCAAGGGGCTGTTTAACTTTATTAATTTCATAGATAGAATAAAAAGCAGCAGGAGCGACTTCGGAAGTGCTAAAATACTGAGCGAAAATGAGAATGTTGTTCGTATTATGAGCATCCATAAAAGCAAGGGACTTGAATTTCCGGTTGTGATTGTAGCAGGCTGCGGGAAGAAATTCAATCTTCAGGATATTAATAAAAAAATTCTTTTACACCAGGAACTTGGTTTCGGTCCTGAAGCTGTTGACTACAGTCTGCGGCTTTCGTGGCCTACAACCGCAAAGATTGCACTTAGGGAGAAAATCAAGGCGGAAACACTGTCTGAAGAAATGCGTATTTTGTATGTTGCGCTTACAAGAGCCAGAGAGAAGCTGATAATTATCGGTACCGTAAGTAATCTCGCATCGGCGGCGGTAAAATGGCTGGATATGGCCTCTATCCGCAAAAGCAGGCTTTCGGGCTATGATATGCTGAAAGCCGCAAGCTATCTTGACTGGATCTGTCCCGCCCTTATAAGGCATAAAAATTGTACCGGATTCAGGGAGGATTTAGATTTTGCCGGCGCATTCAACGGAGAATTGATAGATGACCCTTCCGTCTGGTTAATAAATCTATGGGATAAATCTGATATTCTGGGTGTCGGGCTTTCGGAGAAACGTAAAGAATCTGAATTTATAAAATGGCTTGACAGCCTGGAGCAAAGAGAAGACATTTCAGAGCTGGCCGAAGAGGTGTCAAGAAGGTTAAGCTGGAATTACCCTTATTCTAAAATTTCCAAAGTTCCGGCGAAAGTTTCGGTCACCGAACTTAAAAGAATGTTTAACGCCGCTTTTTCGGAAGAAACCGGATCCTTTCCGGAATACCTTCCGGCACTTAATAAAAAGCCTGTTTTCCTCATGGAAAGGAAAGGTCTTAGTGCTGCAGAGAAAGGAATTGCGCTTCATTTTGTCATGCAGCATCTTGATTATTATGATAAAGATATAGAATCTCAAATTAAGTCAATGGTTGAAAAGGATTTAATAACGCCGCAGCAAGCACAAAGCATTAATGCAGGTAAGATCCGTCGTTTTCTTTCAACACCTGTAGGCGTTAGGATGCTTGCCTCAGCAAAAATAAATCGTGAGGTGCCGTTTAATATTGAAATACCGTGCCGTGAACTATATCCTGAAATGGACGATGAATCATTTGAAAGCGAAACAATTCTTTTGCAGGGAGTAATCGATTGTTACTTTGAAGAGCCGGACGGGATTGTCATGGTTGATTACAAGACGGATTACGTGGCTTCCGGCAGGATTGAAGAAATAAAAGAAAGGTATCGGATACAGATACAATATTACACAAGGGCACTTGAGACGTTAACCGGGAAGAATGTCAAAGAAAAATACATATATCTTTTTCATATAGATAAGCTTGTTGGCATGTAACTGGGCGGACTACAAATTGACAATGCACTGCTTATGGTTTATTATTATCTTTACCCGTTGCTTTAATATTTTCAATGCAAAATTTACCGGTGGAAGGAAGTAACAATTTGTATTTATACGATGTTCACATACATACATCTGAAGTTAGCTTCTGCGGGAATGTTGACGCAAAAACTGTTGTTCATATGTACAAAAAGGCCGGATATGACGGTTTGGTTATTACTGATCATTATACCGGAGATTATTTTGAGGCTCTTCGTGTTGGTTCATGGAAAGATAAGATTAATGAGTTTTTGCGCGGATACCGGATTGCGCTACAGGAAGGCCAGAAGCTTGGCATTAATGTGTTACTTGGAATAGAGTTAAGGTTCGATGAAAATTGGAATGATTACCTTATATATGGAATTGATGAAAATTTCTTATATGAAAACAGGTATCTTTATAAAATGAATATAAAAACATTTCGCGATTATGTACAGGATACCCCTGTTTTGATATACCAGGCTCATCCTTTCAGGGTTGGGATTTTCCCGGAAAACCCCGAATATCTTGATGGAATTGAAGTATATAACGGCAATCCCAGACATGATTCACGCAATGAAAAGGCAGCCGAATATGCAAAACATTATAATTTGAAAATGTTATCCGGCTCTGATTTTCATCAGACAGAGGATCTTGCCCGCGGGGGAATAGTTCTGTCAGAAGCACCGAAAGATTCTATAGAGTTTACAAGGCTATTAGCCGGAGGACATGTAAACAGGCTTATTCGTAGTGATTAACAACTGGAATTTAATAACCTTAGGAGGTAGTTTGGAGTGGATATTAAGAAATTGACGGATATGCTCCTAAACAGCCGCTATGTGGTATTTTTTGGTGGGGCCGGTGTATCAACCGAAAGCAATATTCCTGATTTCAGAAGCGAAAGCGGAATTTACAGTACTATAAGAAACTATGGGTGCCCGCCTGAAGAGATACTCAGTCATTCCTTTTTTATTGCTAAACCGGAAATATTTTATGATTTTTATAAAAATCAGATGATTTACTCAGATGCGAAGCCTAACAATGCGCATATTGCTCTTGCAAAGATGGAGCAAAAAGGGATATTAAAAGCGGTTATAACTCAGAATATCGACGGACTGCACCAAGCTGCCGGAAGCAGAGAGGTTCTTGAACTTCACGGCTCGATATACAGGAATTACTGTATGAAATGCCAAAAAAAACATGATCTGGAATATGTCATTTCTTGTTCCGGAGCGTACCCAGTTTGCGATAAATGTGACGGCATTGTAAGACCTGATGTTACTCTTTATGAAGAAAGCCTGAATATGCGTATTCTAAATAAATCGGTATCACATATAGGCAAGGCCGATATGCTTATTGTAGGGGGTACATCTCTTGCGGTTTACCCTGCCGCCGGGTTGATTGATTATTACAGGGGAAATAGGCTCGTTTTAATTAACAAATCATCGACACCATATGACAGCCGGGCGAATATTGTCATTCACGATTCAATTGGAAAGGTTTTGGGCAGTGTAATAAATAGTATATAGTCGGCTGCTAATTTGAGCCTGCAATTGTTTTAAAATATAATTTTAGTAGAGTTGAAAAAATTGATACGCACACAACAATAACAAGGATATCAAATATGAAATTAAACAGAAACAATTGCTTTGCGGTATCGGCTTCGCCGTTTCCGATATAGGGCATCGGAAACTGTAAAAGTCCTATGCCGGCAATAACCCAAAGCAGTTCAATTTTTAAACGGAAACGTGAGTCGGGTTTATGCTTCATATATTTCAGGAATGAAACAAATAATACGACGGCTAAAAAAACAATAATAAAACTTAGCCGTTTAGGAAAATATCTGTTTCTGAAATCAGACCAGAATGTAAATCTGTTAAATTGCCAGGTATAATCGTTTACAGCGCCTTTTTCAAATTTACCAAGAAAGCTTTGGGTTTGAAAACTCTGGGAGGCTGTATATTCCAACCCTTTAATAAGCCTTCCGGGGTTTAGAATATAAAATTTCAGAAGTTTTATATTGCTTATTTTCCGGTAAAACTCCTTTTCCGTAATTTCAGACCACGGTATATATTTTTCATATTCTTCGGCCGGAAAATATGCGTGCTTTCCCGACTCAACCGCCAAGTCGGCTGATAACCCAAGCATTTTTAGGTCTTTTTCAGGGTTGTCGGAATTTTTTAAAATCCCATAAAAAACAGAGTTGTATTTAGTATCCATCCCGCAGGTGTTATTAAGGTCAATGTATATGCCGCCGCAGTAAAGAATAAGAAAGACAACCGGCAAAATAACCTTAAAACGCATTTTTCTTATATGAAAATTATCTTTTTTTGCGAATATGATCCTAACGACTATAAAAATAACCAAAGGGAGAGATGAAATACACTGAAGTTTTGCTCCAACGAAAAGAACCGATGCAAAAAAGAGAAACGCAAGCTCTTTTAAACCCGGATTTTCGCTGTTTATTGAATATAAACAGGAAGCTGTAAATAAAAGCAGGCCAATAATCATCATCGGCTCTCCATACAGGCTGTTGAACCAGATAAGGTAATTGCCGTCCATTAGAATGAAAAGTGAAACAAACCCACAAAAAATTAACGAAGACAATTTCTGAATTCTAAGCAGGAACAGGCATAATATGATTGACAATATATACATTAAGCAGTAAATAGCCGACAATATTTGTGTGTTAAAAATATTCGTGCCGGACATCCGGCATAAAAATTTTGCCGCAGCAACAGGATAAATCATACTAATTGTCGGTATAATCCCGACAAGCCGAAGAGGATTGACACAAACCATATCATATTCTTTTATAACATAGCGGAAAAAATGTGAAGAAGAATCAGCAGCCATACAAAGTCCGACAACCCCCATAACCCTTTGAAAATCGCCCTGATCGGCCACACCGGGAAATGGGGGTGTATAAAGGACATATATAGCTATTGTAAAGGCAGCGATAAATAATAAACTAAAAACTAAAAACCTTATATTTAAGCACTTTCTCTCGGGTGCAGTTATTTTGCGGAACACCTGATACTATCTCCTGTTTTTTTACTGTTATGTTAGTGTTTCCGCTTTACATCCCAATTAAACGTACTGCAGTGAGCATCACTACTAGTTCCAATAGACGACCAGTTCATCAAGAGTCTTCTTTTGACGCTTTATCGCAGGCTGCTTTGGATAGCCCAGTGTAGCTAAAATAATCGGTTCAAGATTATCGTCAAGTTTCAAGACTTCACGCGCAGCATCTTTATCAAATGCTCCGATCCAGCAGGTTCCAAGACCAAGAGCGGTGGCTGCCAAGGTCATATGATCCATAACGATGGCGGCATCTATTTCTGAAAAATCTCTATGACTTTCCGGGTCCTGGTATACATCCTTCATAGCGCATAGGCAAAGAATATAGGGAGCATCAACAAACCAATTCGATTCAGGCATATACATTTTAATCAGTTCTTTCTCGTGCCCAGCCGTTTTTATTACAAACACCTTAAATCCCTGCTTATTCCTTGCGGTTGGAGCCTTTACAGCCGTTCTCAGTATTTTTTCAAGCTTTTCAGGTTCAACAGGATCCGGTTTATAGGAGCGAATGCTGCCCCTTGCTTCAATAACATCAAAGAATTGCATACTTAATCCTCCTTTTTGCAGAAATGTTTAATATACTTAACATAATTATATCATAGTAGCTTAAGATTGGTATGTATTAGTACCGACTGGCAGCATTAATGTTATTGTCACTGTTCAGACGCACAGAGGTTTCCATAGCTGTAACCTGTTATTTGTAGCCTTCCGGATTGTTGCGTTGCCACCGCCATGCATCAGTACACATTTCCTCCAATCCATATTTTGCAGACCAGCCAAGTTCATTATTGGCTTTTGATGGATCGGCGTAACTTACTGCAACATCACCAGGTCTCCGTTCAACAAATCTGTATGGGATCTCTTTTCCCGTTACTTTTGAGAAAGTATTTATTATTTCAAGTACTGAGTAACCCTTTCCCGTACCCAGATTATATACAACATTCCCGGGATTTTCATTAAGTTTTTGCAGCGCTTTTATATGTCCGGCGGCAAGGTCGACGACATGGATGTAATCCCTTACTCCGGTTCCGTCCGGAGTTTCATAATCACTGCCAAAGATATTAAGCACTCTTAATTTCCCGATAGCAACTTGTGTAATATAAGGAACAAGATTATTTGGAATCCCATTTGGATCCTCTCCGATTTTGCCGCTTGGATGTGCTCCTATCGGATTAAAATATCTAAGTATGGCAATATTCCAGTCGGGCTCAGAATAATACAGATCAGACAATATTTGTTCAATTATTAACTTAGTCTGCCCATACGGATTTGTTGTACTTAGCGGGAAATCTTCGGTTATTGGAACGGTATGGGGATTTCCGTATACTGTTGCCGAAGAACTGAAAACAATTTTCTTAACCCCATGTATCTGCATAATTTCCAGCAAGGTAAGCGTTCCTGCAATATTATTATGGTAATACCTCAAAGGGAAGGAAATCGATTCGCTGACAGCCTTCAATCCCGCGAAATGCATAACCGCTTCTATCGATTTGTTTTTAAATATTTTATTAAGGGCTTGTTTATCCAATAGGTCCGCTTTGTAAAACGTAAGAGCTTTTCCGGTGATTTCACGGATTCTTGTTATTGATTTTTCCTTGCTGTTTACAAGATTGTCAACAACAATAACTTCATATCCGGCCTTAAGGAGCTCAACACATGTGTGGCTGCCTATGTAACCGGCGCTGCCTGTAACCAAAATTGCCATAGCAAACCCCCATTTTTTGAGTATTATGATATTTCCTTTTTGCCTGTTCTTCGCAATATATATACAAGTATTACCGCAAGAGCAAAAACATTCAGGTATATATCTGCGGCATTGAAAATACCCGTTCTTAAAGAACCAATTCCAATGTTTAGAAAATCCCTCACTTCTCCATATAGGATCCTGTCTATTATATTACCAACCCCGCCGCTTGTAAAAAACACCCAGAAGGACAGGTAATACGCGTCATTTCTTTTCTTAACGATTATATAGGCAGAGAGCGCTAACAGAGAAATAAGAGGTAATATAATAAAAAATGCATACCACAGATAATTATTGACGCCGCTCCCGAATGACAGGAAGCCTCCGCGGTTAGTTATATAATTAAGTACAAGAAAATTTCCCAGTACAGGTACTGTTCCTTTTCCTGCAAGATGTGTCTCGGCCAGCTTTTTTGTTACTTGATCCAGCCCTACCAACAGAACTACAGATATAATACTCAAGGCTAGTTTTGGCATACGTCTCAATAGTAAAACCACCTTTTTACAATCCTGACACCATTCCTGGATTAATAGTATTTTCGGTATATTTTATCATAACCTTAAACAAGAGATTGTGCAAATATTTTTATTTAAGATGCAGGTTTAACTTTTAGAGTTTTTAAGGTACTAATAAATCTTTTCCCGGCTTGAGGCGGAAGGTTTATATTTATTACATTTTGGTTATCATCCATATAACTATACTCAAAAATATCTCCTGCTCCGCCTCTATAGATAGTAAATACATATTGCCTTGTTTTAACTGATTAGTATGGAGCATATTAATAAAATAACTGCTGTTAAGACTATTGAAAACTATTGTACAATAGTTAATAAAACAGCATCGGAACAGTAGCTAAAACAGTATTAGGCAATGAGTTACATGATGAGTTGACAATACATGGATAATAGGTTATGATAAGTTAGCTTAAGTAACCATAGGAGGAAATGCAAGGCAAAAATACGGAACAAAAATGCATTAATATCCGGTTAAATCAATGCTTTATAGAAAAAGAAACAGACATTGTGGACCGGATATGCCCGGGACAATACCGGGATCAACCGATAAAAAAGTTTAGGAGGAACGTTTTATCGGGTACGATGAAAGGAAGTTGAGAATGGATATTTTCTTGCTGAGTTATTTAAAACGCAGCATGATCTTTAGACGAATTCTTGTCTTAGTTGTTGTTCTGTCCATCTCTGTTACGGTTGGGTACTTCGTATACAGTTCCATAAAAAAAGAACTGAAAATTGTTGACGGAGATACCGGAATTCATGTAAAAACAATGGGAGAAGATGTGGAAACGGTTTTTAATCAGGTAGGTATACTTGTTGAATCATACGATTATGTAAGTGTTCCGCTTGGCCAAAAGCTATCGGACGATACTGTTGATGAGATACTGATAAAGCGTGCGGTGCCTGTAAATATTAAGGTTGAAGGCCGCTCAACACAGGTTATGACCTATTATGACACAATTGGTGAAACAATTAGCGCAAATGGAATTGTTTTGGGCCCCCTTGACAGAATATATAACGGATCACTGAATGATCCTGTTGAAGCAGGGATGGATATAAGGATTATCCGTGTAAAAGAGGAACCGCATACCGAAAACGAACCCATTCCGTATACTGTAGTTCAAATCCCAAATGAAGATATGAACCGCGGCGAACAAAAGATATTGCAGGCAGGTTTAGATGGAACACTTGAGAAATATTACAAACTTACTTATGAAGACGGAAGAATCGTATCAAAAGAGTTTATGAACGAAAAAATTGTAAATGATCCGGTTGATGAAATTGTTGAATTTGGGACTGTCCCAAATTTCAAAACCTCACGCGGTGATGTTGTAAGGTATTCAAAAGTTCTCGAAATGAATGCTACAGCATATACTTCGTCTTTTGCGGATACGGGAAAACATCCCGATCATCCCGAGTTTGGCATATGCTACACGGGTATGAAGGCCAGGGAAGGGATAATAGCTGTTGATCCTAAGGTGATACCGTTATATACGAAAGTATATGTAGAGGTTGTGGGCAGTACGCCGGATTACGGGTTCGCAGTCGCGGGAGATATTGGAAGCGCCATAAAGGGTAATATTATAGATATTTATCTTGATTCAAGGGATGCTGTTGCAAAATGGGGAAAGAAAAAGGTTAAAGTATATATACTGAAGGAACAAAATGATACCCGCTGGAAGAACAACGTTTATTCAAAGAAATAATCCGCTTTTGCCAGAAGTAAAAGCCTTAACAGACGAGTACCGGAACGATAGTTTGTTCCGGTACCGTTTTTATAAGTTTTTCCGGGAGAGTCCAAGTGATTAATACAAACGAAATACTAAAAAAATATAATATTCGATTATCAAAACAATTGGGTCAGAACTTTCTTACCGATATAAACATAATTAGGAAAATTGTTGACGCTGCGGAAGTAAACAATGATGATTTTGTTATTGAAATCGGTCCGGGTATTGGCGCTTTGACTGTTGCTCTCGCTGATAGGGCCGGAAAGGTAGCAGCTATAGAAATCGACCGTAAAATTATCCCCGCGCTTAAAGAAACTACAGGTAATTTTAAAAATGTATCGATAATAAATAATGACATACTGAAAACCGACGTTCATTCGCTTACAGCCTGTTGGAATAAAACTGTTAAAGTTGTTTCAAATCTTCCGTATTACATAACTACGCCGGTAATTATGATGTTTCTTGAAAACAACTTTCCCGCTGAAAGAATGATTTTTATGATTCAGAAAGAAGTAGCCTTGCGGATGACTGCGAAACCAGGAAGCAAAGACTATGGTGCATTATCGGTTGGAGCCCAGACAGCGGGCGATGTAAAGCTGTTGTTTAACGTTTCGCGCCAATGTTTTATACCAAAGCCGGAGGTGGATTCGGTAGTAATAAGGATAACCCCGACCGGTAAATACCTGGATTTAATCGCTGATAGAAAAATTTTCTTCCAATGTGTACGGGCAGCCTTTTCAAAACGAAGAAAAACTTTGTTGAATGCAATAAGCAGTTCTCATAATTTGAGGCTTGAAAAGGAAACGATACGCAAAATATTTGCTTCGCTGAATTTGAGTGATACCATTCGCGGTGAGGAGCTTTCCATAGAGCAGTATATTGCCTTTTCAAACATTGTTACAAATCTTCCGGAGCACAGCGGGACTGAAAAATATCCCCCGACTCCATAGGCAGCGGGTACCGCTCCAAAATACAGGCAGTGAGTAAAAGTGTTATGTTAGATAAGTCTTGGACAAAATACAAGGCTTATTTTTTATTGCCCGGCATATAATTTAAAGAGGATTTTTTGGGCGGTGGTTTAATAATGGTACCCGCAGGATATTATAAAAAGTATGTAATTTTGGAGGAACTGGATCAGGGATTTGGCGTCCAGGGTGCGCCGGAAGGTTTCGCACGGCTTGAAGGAAACAGGAACGGAATTGCGATCACTCTGCAGATTAAGCGGTTAAGAGAGGGAACAGCCCCTTATACAGTTATATTGGTATACGAAAAAAATAAAGAATTTG
>JAAYBO010000077.1 GCA_012730095.1 Clostridiaceae bacterium | reverse complement strand
CACCATTTGTTTGTGATATTTCACATGTACCGTGCATTTTCTCAATATCACTTATCGCTCTGCCCACCGTTTTCTCAGGGACCTCAAGATGAAAGGAATAATAGGGCTCAAGCAGGATTGATTCCGCTTCCTTTAATCCCTGACGTACCGCGCGGTAAGTAGCCTCTCTGAAGTCGCCGCCTTTCGTATGCTTATTATGAGCCTTACCTGAAATCAAAGTAATTTTCATGTCTGTAATTGCCGATCCGGTTAAAACACCTTTATGCACTTTTTCTTTCAAATGTGTAAGGACGAGTCTTTGCCATCGTTTTTCCAATATGTCTTCGCTGCAATGTGTCCCAAACTCTAAACCGCTCCCCGGCTCAGCGGGTTTCAGCAGCAGGTGGACTTCCGAATAATGCCCTAAAGGTTCAAAATGACCTACCCCTTCAACAACATTGGCAATCGTTTCCTTATATAGAATTCTTCCTTCACCGAAGGTTACTTCGAATCCAAAACGATCCTGTATAAGGCTCTGAAGTATCTCAATCTGTACCTCGCCCATGACTTGAGCATGAATTTCCTGCAACTGCTCATTCCAGTCAATATGAAGCCCGGGCTCTTCTTCTTCAAGTTCACGCAGCATGGGGAGGAGCACTCTTGGATCGCAGTTTGCCGGAAGAAGGATTCGGTAATATAATACGGGTTCCAATACCGGTGTATCCGAATCTTTTTCAATCCCTAAACCTTCTCCAGGCCTGGTTTGCGTCAAACCGGTTACTGTGCATACAGAACCGGCATCAACTTCACCCACAGCAGTAAATTTCTGTCCGGAATATATGCGGATTTGATTAACTTTTTCTTCCCATACGCCATTTGTCAGGGCATCCTTCACTTTCAGTTTTCCGCCCGTGATTTTCATATGAGTCAAGCGGTTTCCATTCTCATCCCTCGTTATTTTAAATATCTTGGCTCCAAATTCCACCGGATACGAAGGAGGGACGGCATATTTTGCAATACCACGCATAAATTGTTCAATTCCAACCATTTTCAAGGCTGAACCAAAAAAACACGGAAATACTTTACGCTTTCTGATGGCATTTTTAACCTGTCCGGTTTTTATACTCCCCGTATTCAGCCAGGATTCCATAATTATTTCGTCACACATCGCCAGCTGATCGTTAAAGTTTTCGTTTATTCCTTCTGTAAAATCGATGCAGCCTTCACCGAACTGTTTTTTTAATTCATTCATTACATTCTTTTTATCTGCTTTATTCTGATCCATTTTGTTGATGAAAATAAAAACGGGAATTCGATATATCGAAAGCAGACGCCACAGGGTTTTCGTATGACCTTGTATGCCGTCAGATCCGCTTATCAATAAAATGGCATAATCCAATACACTGAGCGTTCTCTCCATTTCAGTTGAGAAATCCACATGGCCAGGGGTATCTAATAAAGTGATTTGCATATCGCCGACAGAAAAGACGGCTTGCTTGGAAAAAATTGTTATCCCTCTTGCTCTTTCAAGTTCAAAGTTATCAAGATAGGCATTCTTTTTATCTACCCTGCCCAATTTATTTATCTTTCCGCTCAAATAAAGCAAAGCTTCCGATAATGTTGTCTTTCCCGCATCGACGTGCGCTAATATCCCGATAACCAATTTATTCATAACTGATTTATGTCCTTTACTGTCCATATATATATATAATATCAGTTCGTTAGAAATCAAACAAATTGTATATTCCGCCTGTTTCTTTATCATTTGCCTGAGGTATTACAAGTACAGGAGGCTGCAAAATATTGAACTTTTATTGTTTCTAATCGTCAAAATCAATATAAAATAAAATATATCAAAACGTTTGCGCGTCTTCAATCGTATTATTAGTGAAGGGGGAAAGCAAATTGCAAAGTTCTTTGTTTCGTACGGATGAAGAGCTGGTACGGATATATAACCGCCATGTGAATACTGTTTACCGGATTTGTTTTATGTTTATGAAAAACAGACATAATGCGGAAGACATGGTTCAAAATACATTTGTCCGGCTTATGAAAGATAAAACTGTTTTTCAAAATGAAGAACATGAAAAAGCATGGCTTATTAGAACAGCTACAAATTTATGCAAAGATTATTTCAGGCATTGGTGGTCAAAAACGGTGAGCATCAATGAAGCAGCGGAAATATCTGTTGAAAACCCCCTTAACACAGACAGTGTTCTTGAAAAGGTCATGGCGCTTCCGTCCAAATACAAGACTGCCGTTTACTTATATTACTATGAAGGCTATTCCACTGTAGAGATAGGAGAAATACTGAAAAAAGACCCGTCCACAATCAGAGGATATCTTCATAAAGGCAGAAAGCTTTTGAAAATGGAAATGGAAGGTGATTTTGAGTGAAAAAAGAAGACTTGAAGGTTTCTTTTGATAAGATTAAGCCAAGTGAATCGGCTAAAAAAAGGATGCTGGATAATATTTTAAATTATTCCGAAAGAAAGAAGGGAATTTCAATGAAGCTGTTTAATTATAAAAAGGCTGTTCCTGTACTGGCTTTGGTAATTGTGGTAGCGGGAAGTTTATTTGCATACAATATGCTAAAGGGAAATTTTAATTCAAGTTTGCCGCCGGAAAACAGCGTGACTGATGATGCAGGTTTTGGAAGGGAAGACTTTGCCGCTCCGCTTTTGAACCAGTTTCAAATTGACGGCAGGCACTATATAATATTATCCGATGAATTAAAAACAGAGTTCGGATTACCGGATTCAGTTAATGAAAACGATATTGGTTCAAAAATAACGGATATAGCGTTAAGTCCAGATAAAAGCCTGATAGGAAGTGAAGTGTACAGTTATATTCCTGCCGGGGGAGAATCGGTTGTTGCGGTAAAAAAGGATAACGAATATCTGCTTTTCCGGTTCTTTACCTTTGAAAGCTATAATAACAACCAGGATGAAGATGCAGTCGAATACCTTAAGCTTTATGGAATTGAAAAAGCGGATGATATCGCGAAAATTCAGTTTATAAGACATTCTGAGCAGAGCAAGCTGCATGGTATAACAGATATCACGGGAGAAATAACGGACAGCGATGAGATTGCAAAATTTTATAGTTTTTATTCCGTATTGAAAAATTCAAGTGACAAATATTTTGAAAAGCTGTTTAATTTTAGTGGTTCTAATTCAGGTAATAAAGGCATTGAAATCGATATTGCGGCGCCGGATAAGCAGAGCCCGCCGGATGGCACCGGAAGCGGTATGACAGCGCCCGATTATACCGGTCATGCAGAGGATATGCCGCTTGGTATAGCACCGGAACGATCTGAACCGGATAAGGCTGATATTGCAGAAGACCTGCCGCTCATTGTGTCAGACGGTGTTGAAAACGATATAGTCACAAGTAACGGTGACACACCGGTGTCAAGCGATACTACGGCAGAAATCAAACCATCCCATGGCATGATGGATATGGGTGGAGCGGGCACGGTGGAAGGCACCCCTGGTTCTGTTGGCGATGCGCTGGCAAACCCTGTAACTATCAGGATATATAACAACAGCGGAATATATTACGATACGGTATACTATAGAAATATAGGCTTTATTTCAAGATACGAAATAAGCAGAGAATTCGCCGATTTTATTGATAAGTATTTAGACAAATAGTTACCGTAAATAATGCGAATGAACTATTGTACAATAACGGAGACTATAGCGAAAATGCAGCATAGAGATATACAGTCAGAGCGAGGATAAGCAAGTCGACTGTTTGAGCAAAAATGCTTCATACAAAAAATATTTCAAAGCATTTTT
>JAAYBO010000076.1 GCA_012730095.1 Clostridiaceae bacterium | reverse complement strand
TACAAAGCGGAAATGAGCCGGTTAGAAAAGCACCAGATGAAAAAAGGTCTAAAAAACCAAAAATACTAAGCCGAACTACTGTAAGATATATACATGCAACTTTGAGAACAGCATTGAACGATGCGGTTGGGACATACCTAAAAACCAATATCCTCGAAGGTAAAAAAATTGCACCTAAGCCTGCATATTTTGAAGCCCAATTTTTAACTGAAGAAGAGGTGAAAAAACTACTCGAATTATTTGAAGGAACAGATTTGTATACTCCTGTTCTATTAGCAGTAGGTCTGGGACTACGACGTGGTGAAGCTCTTGGTCTGCTCTGGGACTGCGTTAATTTTGCGAAAGGTACTATTACAGTAAAACGGTCGTATATACCTAAACAAGGGGAAGGACATGTATTAGCAGGTCTTAAGACTTTGTCCAGTTCAAGAACATTAACTGTTCCAAAAACAATAATGGAATATCTACATAAGATTCAGGAAAAGCAAAAAGACGACAAGAAATATTTCGGTACAAACTACTTTAATGGTAATTTTGTTTGTTGTAAATCTGATGGTACTCCAATCTCTCCACATGCCTGGAATAAGAAGTTTCAAAGAACTTTGGCCAATGCTGGGTTCAGAAGGGTGCGGATACACGATTTGAGACACACTAATGCCTCACTTATGATACTACACAATACTCCGATGAAGATTGTAAGTGAAAGATTAGGACACTCCTCTATAAAAATAACCATGGATTTATATGGTCACATCTATAACGAACAACAGGAAGAGATAGCATGCAAACTTGATGAAACATTAAACTTTCTAAAAAATGTGCACAATAACGTGCACGAATAAGAAAACAGGGTTGTAGCGGAAACGCTACAACCCTTTATTTTGGCGGAGAGAGAGGGATTCGAACCCTCGGAGCGCTCATCACGCTCACACGATTTCCAGTCGTGCGCCTTAGACCAGCTCAGCCATCTCTCCATTATCCTATTAGACCGCTTTTCTATTGTACATGGATTACAAGGCAATGTCAATAAACAGAGTAGTCTTGCCAATATATCCTATATTAAGGCATAATTTCAGTTTTTGTATGGCAATATATCGTATTTTTATTATTTGCTGTATACTTAAGGCAGTGGAAAAAATTTCTGGGGAGATATCAGATATGAAGCGGAATCTGAAAAAACTTTATCTATATCTTAAAAAGATTTATAAAAGGTACAATGAAGTCCAACTCGGTTTTTTGGCGGCACAAACCAGCTTCTATGTCATTCTGGCCTTCTTTCCCTTTATCGCATTCATGTTAACACTTATCAAAGAAACCAAACTGGACGATACTCTTTTCATGCAGGCCTTATCTAATCTATTGCCTGCGTCAACATATGTTTTAACGCTGCAGATTCTTGAAAGTGCACAATCAAACAAAAACCTGTTTATCTCTATTGGTGGTATTACCGCATCTTTGTGGCCATTTTCCCGGGCGGTCAAATCCCTTATGTCCAGTATAAATGAGGTTTATAACCATGAAAAGCGCCCTCCACTGAAGCAGCTTGGCATATCCATGCTGTTGACCGCCGCTTTTGTCATAATGATTATAGTATCAATTATACTGCTGCTTTTTGGACGCCGCCTTGGCGAGATCATCTTCAGATATCTGGGCTCTCCCTATACATTTTTACGGGTTTGGGATTATCTGCGTTATGAGTTGTCTGTTTTAATTCTTCTTGTTTTCTTTATTATTATGTACAAGACAATCCCAAGCCAAAAGCAAAGAATATGTGTCGTTTTTCCTGGTGCTTCCTTTGCAACGCTTTTTTGGCTGCTTATGTCCTCCGTCTTTTCTTTATTTATGAACCGGTATTTTAAATTCGCGTCAATCTATGGCGGCATTGCGGGGATTATCTTTCTGATAGTGTGGCTTTACTGGGCGATGCACATTATTCTTATAGGAGCGGTTATAAACGCGGTTAATTCCGAATCGACATATAGGAATCTGCCGATGAAAATAAAAAAGTAGTATTTTAATTATTTATATCAAACACAAAGAACATATTATGCTCCGGCAAGCTTACGGGCTTGATCCTCGGTGATCAGCGCATCAATGATATCGTCCATGTCCCCGTCAAGAATCTGTTCGAGTTTATATAGTGTCAAACCAATGCGGTGATCGGTCACCCGTCCCTGAGGATAGTTATAAGTGCGTATACGCTCACTCCTGTCCCCGGTTCCTACTTGCATTCTCCTGTTCTCTGCGTATTCGGAATCTGCCTTTGATTGTATAATTTCATACAGCTTAGCTTTTAAAACACGCATCGCCTTTTCTCTGTTTTTATGCTGGGATCTTTGATCCTGGCATGTTACAATAATGCCTGAAGGAAAATGGGTTATCCGGATTGCTGAGGAAGTCTTGTTAACGTGCTGACCGCCAGCACCTGAAGCCCTGTATGTGTCGACTTTGATATCGGCCGGGTTTATCTCAACTTCTGGCAGATCATCAACTTCAGGTAAAACTGCCACGGTAACGGTTGAAGTATGAATTCTGCCGCTTGATTCCGTTGTTGGGACACGCTGTACACGGTGGACACCGCTTTCGAATTTCAGCCTGCTGTACGCGCCTCTGCCCTCTATTGAAAAAACAACTTCCTTAAAACCGCCAAGCTCTGTTTCATTGGCATCTATTATTTCATATGTCCAGCCCTTTCTCTCGGCATATCGTGTGAACATGCGGTACAGCACGCCGGAAAATAAAGCCGCTTCATCACCGCCGGCTCCGCCGCGTATTTCAATAATAACATTTCGAAAATCGTTAGGATCCTTTGGCATCATAAGTATTTTTAATTCCTGGGTTGTTTTTTCAAGCCCTGATTCAGCTTCTTCAATCTCCGCCATAATAAGCTCGCGAAGTTCTTTATCAGGTTTTTCCTCAAGCATTTCCTTCGCATCTGAAATAGCTTTTTTATACCTTTTATATTCACGGTACTTCTCTACAATCTCTTCTATCTCGGAATGCTCTTTCATAAGTTTCTTATACTGTTCCTGATCGGCTATTACCGAAGGATCGGCAAGCTTAACATTTATCTCTTCAAATCTCTCTTCTATTGACTTAAGTTTATCAAACATAAAATACTTCCTTTCGCCTGGGAAACATCAGCCTGTGCTCTGTTTAATATTGAAAAAACAACAACTGCAATTATAGCACACACGCTGGTATAACCGCAATACGCTAATAAAACCAGAAAGAAAGCCTATAAATATAACATTTAGCTTTTTTAGATAAGCTGGTTTAATGTAGTGTTTTCAAGTTTATTGGCTACAATATCACGAATTTCTTTAAAAACGCTCAGAAGCTTTTCGTTTCTTTCAATGGGCGTGTGCTCAAAAAAATACAAACTCGCTGATCCGACAGAAGCAAGCGGACCGTCAATCAGCCGAATAATTTCCGCAAGAGTTATTTCTGAGGGGTTCTTTGCCAATTCATAACCGCCGCTTGCGCCCCTTATGCTTCTTACATATCCTGCGCCTTTAAGCTGCAGAAATATCTGCTCCAGATACTTTTTGGGAATACCGTTGCGTTCGGAAATCTCAATAATTTTCGCTCTGCCTTTTCCATAGCGGCACGCAAGATCCACAAGGGCAAGAAGGGCATATTCACTTTTTCGTGACAGACGCATATAAACTGCCTCCCCTTTTTTCAGCCTATCAGTAAGTCATTCGCGTTTACATTTACACTTTGCGCCAAATACGCACAACTCAGTTGTCGTTATAATCACCCATTCAGAAACCGCGATTATTATTTCCGTTGTACGATAATATACCCTGTTTTGTCATAAGCTCTTTAATTATTTTAACCGAATTTTCAATGCCTTCGCTTCCGGAAAGCTTTACTGCAGCCGGAAGATCATTTTCCTTGTCTTTGCCTACCCAGATGGTTAGAATTCGTTCAGGCGGAATACCGGTATATATAACATCAAGATCATCCTGATTTAGTTCTATAGCCGAAACAATCAGTATCATACCTGCTTCCATCATTATATGTGAAACCTCAGTCAGCCTTCGTATATGTTCTCTTCTGTTGTATGGAACCATGTCATTAGTTACAATGTCGGCATCTACACCATATAAAAGGCTTCCGATTCCTAAATAGTACACGAGCCTTCCATCATGGAAAAGCTGCTTTTCAAGCGTTCGGGCGATTTCTTTACGCGGACTTTCCTTTTCACCGGTCACAAGAACCAATGTCGCTTTTTGGTTGTATTTGGCTGCCCGTGTTTCCGCGCTTATATCACTGCCTATCCATTTGTAATTTCGCATTA
>JAAYBO010000075.1 GCA_012730095.1 Clostridiaceae bacterium | reverse complement strand
GAATGCGAACGCAAGGTGCCGCTGGTTAACATAGACCTTTTGAGCCCAAAGGCCCCATGATTCGTTTAAGGTGTTTCCGATATGTTCCCTTCGCTCGCCTGATGCGTCCAGATTATGGCGCACGGCGTGAAAAAAATCCGCTATGTTATTAAAGCCTTTTGAAAACGTGAAAAATGCAAATGAACTGCGGAAGATAAAAAACAGTAATGTAAACAAACCCGCCGCGGTTTTTTTCGTAATACTGACTGCAAGGCCGTAAAGCAGCATGCTGAAAGAAACAATCGACAGTATGCTTGGAAGGTTTAAAGCCAGCGGTAAATTTATACCCATGTATTCAAGATTCCCGGCCATGAAATAGAACATAAAATGGTAGCGGATTGTTCCGTCAGGAAAATGAGGGTATTGTGCCGGAAAATTACTGCCTGCCGAAAAAGAGCGTATTACGGGAAGGTGCGCCCCAAAATCGCTGAAAGCCGAAACCCCAGTATGAAGAATATCACCTCTTAAATAAAGAGATCGGAACATAAAAATGCTCCAGAGAACAGTTGAACTGATTAAAACAAACAATTCAATGCCTGAGAAGCGAATCGGCAATCCATATTTTTTTATATCGCATATCGCTCTTTTTGTTTTTTTTCTATTTTTAAATACAATACCCAAAGTAAAAACAATTACAACAACAAAAGAAATTATATTAGCCGGCAGCAGCGGTTTGGAAGCGGAACTGAAAACTACTGCTGAAAGATATGTAATCCATGAAAGCACAAGTGTTCCGATAAGATATGAGGCTGGTAAAAATAGAAAAGAAGAGCTTACCAGCTTATCTTTAAGAATAAACCGTAAACGATGTTCCCAGTATGGTTTCAGTTCCAATATTAATTCTGCCCCAAGGAGGAAGGAAAAAATAATATAAAGGATTGCCCACATATGCTTACCATCCCTAAACCAATTCCCGTCAACATAAGATAGAAGACGGAACTATCTCACAATTAGTTGTATATAATTAATCACTCGTTGTAAATGACTTTTTTATATAAAACAAAGTTCCAGGATACAATAAATACCATAATAAGTATTTTGGGCAGATAATAAGGTATCCATGCGGTAGTGGGGAAAAGGTATTCAAGCAGCATTTTTATTCCCGTGAAAAGCAGTATATTTCCAACAACAGCGTTGAATAGAAACAAAAGGCCATAGGAAATTAGCTGTTTGGTAAGATTTTTGCGTGATTTAAAAGTGAAAAACTTATTCATTAAAAAGTTAAACCAAAAAATAAAGGAATACACAATAATGTTTGTTATTAGTTCATGCAGAGGGAGTATTTCCCTGAAAAACAGGAACAGTGAATATTCAATAATAAAAGTCGATATACCGACAATTAAATATCTGACAAGTTTTTTTACCGAATCCGGATCCATAAATTCAGATTTAAATTTATCCTTCAACTCAATTATTTTACTCATTTTGTTTCCTCCGTAATTTCCGCCGTGAAGCAAAGTAAAACCGATCAAATTATACCAAATTTGGCAGTATCACCGCAAACATAATTCTGATTTACACTCCTTGAGAATTTATCTGCCTGCTGATATAATGATTCTACCATAACTGTATATTTATTATTCCAAAACTTGTTTTTTTGGAGGAAGGTTATGACAAACCGCGCATCATATAAAGTTCGGGAAATAATTATAAATCTGATACCATATGTTTTGTTTGTTTGTGTTTTTGCAGTCTGGGCAATTATTTTGAAAAGTGAATTCCAGTACGTTCTTGTGTGGTGGGCGGCATTGCTGTTTATTGGCCTTATGTATTACCCGCTGTCAAATGTATTTTTTTCCTCTTTTACGGACAGGGGTTTTCTTTTATCAAAAACAATTGGACTTGCCGTAAGTTCATATATATTGTGGCTTATGTCATTTATCAAAGTTTTACCTGTAAGTCGTCTTGCCTGTTTTGGCGCTGCGGCTGTACCAGGGATATTATTGTACATTCATGCATTAAGCAGCAGGCAAAGAATGAAAGCTTTACTGCCGGATTATGATGCGTTGCAGTGGATTTTTACAGGAGAAAGCCTTTTTCTGTTTGCATTATGCTTCTGGACCTATTTAAGGGGTTTCAATCCAAGGATTGAAGGATTGGAAAAGTTTATGGATTATGGCTTCTTAAACAGCGTACTCCGTTCCGAATATGTCCCTCCAAAGGATATGTGGTTTGCAGGCGGCAATATAAACTATTATTATTTCGGTCACTATATTTCAGCCTTTATTACAAGGCTAAGCGGCATAAAGACGGAAATAGCCTATAACATAATGATGGCGGCACTGTTTGCTTTTTGCATGGCTTTAAGCTTTGTTATAGCGGCGAATCTTCTAAAAGGTTTCGGAATAAAAAAGAAAGCGCAAATAATTGGAGGCATTATATCCGCATTTTTGGTTTCTCTTGGCGGTAATCTGCACTCGTTTTTTTACGGCTTTTTGTCGAAATTCACTGAAGAGGGTGACAAATACTGGTTTCCGGATGCTACAAGGTATATAGGTTATAATCCCGAAACAAGGGATAAGACAATACATGAATTTCCGGTGTATTCATTTGTTGTTTCCGATTTGCACGCGCATGTGATAAACATGGTTTTTGTCTTGTCGCTGCTTGCTTTGCTTATCGCTGTTTTCAGAAAGCTTCAAAAGAGAAGGCCGGATAACTTTGACAGGTTGAATATTATTTCTGAGGCTTTTATTCCTGAACTTCTGCTTCTTGGACTTTTGACAGGTATCTTTCAGATGTCAAATTATTGGGATTACCCTATTTATTTGACTGTAACGCTCTTTACTCTTTTTTGTGCCGGCATACGGCAGTATGGATATAATAAAACAATGATAAATATTTCATTTATCAGATTCTTTATTGTGCTCGCGTCTTCTATAGTTTTTGCCCTACCGTTCAATATGGCTTTCGATAATATGGCAGGCGGAATACGCTTTACAGAGGACAGAACTTTGCCT
>JAAYBO010000008.1 GCA_012730095.1 Clostridiaceae bacterium | reverse complement strand
TCTACTGCAATAAACATTTTTTCTCCCACCTAAAATAAATTCATAAAAAATATTCTGCGACACTTATACATTTATTATAGTTTCGTGATACATAAATCCATATAAGTCTATAAACTCAATCGTATAGGAAAATGGTCTTATTTACCAATAGGTATTTCTTCACATGAATGCATATTTTATTGCATAAAAAGGTTGAATAAACAAAAAAAGTATTGAGATTGGTCAAGCCCTGATCTTTTCTCAATACTATTGAAACGCATAATAGAAAATAAGAACTATATGATATTTATACCCAAAATTTTATTTTAATCTTTTTACCTCAGTATAACCTCCGGTGACATTTAAAACCGTAAACCCTTTCTGCTCAAGTATCCTTTCGGCTATATACCCCCTAATGCCAACCTTGCAGTATGCTATTATTATTTTTGTTTTGTCAAGTTCAGAAATCCTTTCTCTTAAACTGTCAAGGGGAATATTAACAGCACCGTTGACATGGCCTCTGATAAACTCTTCTTCGGTACGGACATCCAAAAGAATGTAGTCGTCTTTATTTAATTTGCTAACTTCATCCCATGTAATCATGTTGGATTTCCCGGCCAGCACATTTTGGGCAACAAAACCTGCCATATTCACAGGATCCTTTGCCGATGAATACGGAGGCGCATAAGAAAGCTCCAACTCGGCAAGATCATACACGGTACCGTTAAAGCGTATTGCAGAGGCAATTACGTCAATCCTTTTATCAACGCCTTTATATCCGACGCACTGCGCTCCCAAAATTTTTCCGTCATCACCAAATATCAGTTTCAATGTCATAGGGAGCGCCCCGGGATAATACGAAGCATGGGACACCGGATGGATAATTATTTTTTTATAGTCTATTTCGGCCCGCTTTAATGCCTTTTCATTGGCTCCTGTAACGGCTGCCGTTAATCCAAAAACTTTTACTATTGAAGTCCCCTGCGTTCCTTTGTAAACGGAATTCAAACCTGATATATTATCCGCTGCAATCCTTCCCTGTTTGTTTGCGGGACCAGCCAAGGGAACAGCGGTTTTCAAGCCTGTAACAAAATCGGTAACTTCCACTGCGTCCCCGACAGCATACACGCTTTCGATATTAGTTTGCATTTTCTCGTTTACAATTATATGTCCTCTTGGACCAAGTTTAATGCCGCTGTCTTTAAGAAACTCCGTATCTGGAATTACTCCTATCGAAAGTATGACGATATCCGCAGCGAGTGTTTTCCCGCTGTTAAGAATAACGTTAATCCGGTTTTTCGTATCGGTAAATGCTTTCACCCCGTCACCCAAAACCAAATCCACGCCTTTTTTCACAAGTTCTTTTTCGATTGTTACAACCATATCCGAATCAAAAGGAGCAAGCACATGAGAAGCGGCTTCAACAACTGTCACATTAAGTCCTTTGCTTTTAAGGTTCTCCGCCATTTCCACACCGATAAAACCGCCGCCTACCACAACAGCGCTGTCTACCGCTTTTTTATCTATAAATTCCTTAATTGCGTCGGTATCAGGGATGTTTCGCAGCGTAAATATTTTTTCACTGTTAATTCCGGGGATGTCCGGTCTTATTGCCTTTGCTCCCGGTGACAGAATCAGACAATCGTATTCTTGTTCATATATCCCTTTTGAACTGCTTTTTACCGTTACCTTCTTGTTGTCCGTATCAACATTAATTACTTCGCTCCTAATCCGGACATCAATATTAAACCTGGATTTCATTGCTTCAACTGTTTGAACCAGCAGGTCGTCACGTTTCTTTATCGTTCCTCCTATATAATAGGGAAGGCCGCAATTGGCAAAAGAAATATAGTCGCCTCGTTCAAACATGATTATCTCCGCATGTTCATCCAGCCTTCTTAACCTTGTTGCGGCAGATGCTCCACCTGCAACACCACCAACAATCAAAACTCTCTTACTCATCGCTATAGACTCCTGTTATCTGCCGGCATATATAATATTACGGGAATAAGACGGACACCCGCCCCGTCTCTTTAAGCGGTGGGTACCGGATTAAAATACAGGCGGTGACGGGAAAATTTGCTAACCATTTTTTTGTTTAATTAAGTATTTAAAAATAACATGTGAAACGCAGATTTATTTAATTGTATATCCTTCGTCTTCTATTGTTTCTCTTATAAGCTGTTCATCAATTTTTTCATCATCATATTCAATTACTATTTTTTTATTATCTATATTTACAATGATATTCTCAACCCCGTTAATTATTTCAAGGGCTTGTTTTATTGCCTGACAGTTGTCGGCCGTTAAACCTTCCACAGTAATAGATATATTTGCGCTTGCCATACTGTCACCTCAGAATCAAAAAAATAAGTTTCTTGCGTAGTTTAAATATTATACCATGAACAGCTTAAGTTATTCAAGGGATTAAAAACAGCAGGGCTGTATTCCGAATAAACAGCGGGTGGTTAACGGGTTGAGGCATTACTGCCGCGTTCCGGCATGTACGCGGCTCTGGCTTCGCGGGTTGAGGCATTGCTGCCGCGTTCCGGCATATACGCGGCTTTGATTAGGTGCTTTCGGTGACGCGGCGCGAACGCTCTATGTGTTTAGAATTGATACATTCCTTCAACGCTGTCAATTTCTTCTTTAGAAAAGCCTTTTTGCATCAAAGATTCATATATCTCGATTTTTGAAGAAGGCTTATATGCCTTTATGGCTTTCATATTTCCTTTAAGTGAATAGCTGCCGATACTTGACGGAACAAGTACCGTATCCCCTTTTTCGACAGGAAAACTGCCGGCATCTGTATTTATTGACCCGCTCCCGCTAATAAAAACATATATATGAAATTGTTCTCCGCCGGTGTCCTGCGTTATCATTGCCGATATATCGTAAATTTCAGCACAGAAATACGGGCCGGACGCAAGAACTGAAACGGACGCATTACCGTTAATATTATAAGTTAACAATCTTTTGGCGTTCTTTTGATTACCGCCTTTAAAATCAATTACATCCAATGCCTTTTCTATATGAAGCGCCCTTCGTTTTCCGGAGCTATCGACCCTGTTATAGTCGTAAATCCTGTATGTTAAATTGGAATTTTGCTGGATCTCAGCCAATAGTATTCCTTCTCCAACCGCATGAACAAGCCCTGCAGGTATATAAAAGAAATCGCCAGGCTTAACCTTCACCGAATTCAAGTATTTATCGGCACTGCTCTGCGAGATCGCTTTTTTAAAAACCTCTTTTGTAACCCCTGGGCTAAGGCCATATATTAAGCTCGCTCCGGGCTTTGCATATAAAACATACCACATCTCGTTTTTCCCGGATTCGCCTTCATTTTCCAACGCATATACATCATCAGGATGAACCTGTACCGACAATTTATCGTTCGCATCGATAAACTTAACCATCAACGGAAAGTCTTTACACCCTTCTTTGTATGTATTTCCCATTACAGCATGCCCATAATCTTCAAGCAGAGATTGCAGTGTTCTTCCCGCATATGTACCGTTGGATATAATACTCATCCCATCGGGGTGGCAGCATAATTCCCAACTTTCAGCTACTATGCCTTCGGGCAGTTTTTTTCCTAAACTAAGAAGGTTTCTTCCTCCCCATATATACTGCTTATATATTGGTATAAATTTTAATGGATATATCATTGATGCACCTCTACAGTTCTTTTAAATTAATGTTCGTGTATGTTTGCCTGATTTCGTTCCAGCCTGCCATATCAGAACCATCTTTCGAAGCGGTAAGGCAGCCTGCCGCTGTTGCTATTCGCGCCATGTCTTCAGGCACCAAATCCATCCATATGCAGTATGCCAGCGCAGCTACCATTGCATCGCCTGACGCAACGGCAGACTTTACTTCAACAGGCAGTGGTTCGGCTTTGTATATTCTGCCTCTGTAACAAAGGATTGAGCCATTGCTTCCCAATGAAACAAGAACGAGCCGTATCCCGTTTTTTGCAAGGCGTTCCGCTTCGGCTGCAATATCTTCAATACTGTTTAAAGGCTTTTCGGCTAACTGCTCCAACTCATATAAATTTGGCTTAATTGCATATGGCTTTGCCTTAATACTAAGCTTTAGTGCCTCTCCATCGGTATCGATAATAGTTCTTACATTCATTTTTTCTGCCATCTGTATGCAGGTGGAATAAAAACAGGATGGAATTGAAACGGGCAGACTCCCGGACATGACAAGCATATCTGCATTTTTAACCATTTTTTTCAGTTTGTTGAAAAACTCCTCCAAAGTTTCATAGCTGATTTCAGGCCCTTGTTCATTAACTTCTGTTATGCTTCCGGTAATTTTGTCAAGTATTTTAATATTAACCCGGGTTTGACCTGAAATAAATAAAAAGTCCTGATTTATTCCATATCCCTTAAGCATCGACGAAACAAGTCTGCCTGTCTGCCCTCCCAAAATACCTGTTGCAACCTGCTTTACTCCATATGTTGAAAGAGCCTTCGAAACATTAATCCCTTTACCTCCTGGGTCAAGCCTTACTGATTTTGCCCTATTTAGTTTTCCGGCGTTAAAATTCTCAACGGTAATCATTTTATCGAGTGCGGGATTCATTGTTACCGTAACAATACTTGCTTTCATTGCCGCCCTCTTTTCCTGTTCACTGTCTGTTCAGGTATATTATAGCATATTGTGCAATAAATTCTAAAAGCAGTTTCAAAGCAAAGCAAATAACGTTTGAACAGTGACCTATTTTTTTACAATTGACTTAACAACTTTTTGTTCGTTCTTATCCAGTATATAGCCTATTTTTACAATGTCCCCGTCATTAATCCCTTTTTCTTCAAAAACGGACACTGCATTTGTTAGGCGAAAAACAACCGGGGCCCCCGAAACAATAGCTTCAAAACTGTTATTATCGATTAGCCCCACCACTTCTCCTTCAATCGTGAATAAGTCATTTTCAACCTGCTCTTCTACAGGAGTAGACGTTGTCTGACCGTCAGGGACAGTATTGTCCGATGAATTCTTACTGTTCCCGCATGCCGCCGCCGTTAGACAAAAAATAATCACAAAACAAATCATGGTAATCTTATCCATGTTTACACCTCCATCCTATAGACGCACAAACAGTACTTAAGTTCCATCCGTATTTATTTGTTCTTAGAAATTTGATGTAGAATTATCTCATGCTCCGAAATAATATAAGCCCTTTTCTCATCAATAAACTTAACTTTAGTCTTCATACCCGGTATAGTAACATGATCAATTTGTTTACCCGTATGCCCGTAGAATAAAACTTCCGAGCCCATTGCTACGGCAGCCGAATTACCGCATATTTCAATATCATGGACCTGGCCGTTTAAATTAACATTCTTTACGTCCTTACCTTGCTTGTCAATAAATACTACGGTATCGTTTTGAGCTTCGAGAGCAATAATCGAAGCCCCGTTATCAAACATACCTGCCGAAACTATGTTATGGTCAAAATCCCTTGACCATATAAGGGTAAAGTCATTATCGTAGCAATACGCACTGTTATTGCCGACAAAGATTTTCATACTGCCATTGCTGCAGAAAAGAGGCGTTAAATCATCCAGTTCAACACCGGTAACCGGATTTGGGCTGAGGTCTGTTCCATATTCCCTGATTACCGTTGAAGGATATATTGAATCAAGACCAAGGCCGTACAGCAGGAACGTTTTTTTTTCACTATTTTGAGGGACCGCATAATACGGGTAATAATCGTCAATATACAAAGCGCCAAGATTTATCCCGCTGTCCGGTTCTATCATATGTACTGTTCTCTTATATCCAATATTGCTGCGGCTTATAAAAAGAACATAATCATCGGTTATGTACCCGAATGCTATTTCTTCGTCAAGCGTATCCTTGAGAAGCGTTTTGCCGCCGCTGATAACAACAAAAGACATCCCTGTCTGTTCATACAGCAGGATCAGTTTACCATGCACGTTAACAACAGGGTTATACATCTCATGCGGTATATACCACACTTCCTCACCCTTTGAATTAATTAGCTTAATATCGCTTTCAGAAAGAATAAGAAGGTTACCCATATATGCTTCGGCCAGCTTCGGATTAATATCACCGGACAAAATCACACCGCTCCGCTCGTTTCCGTAGCTATTTTGTATGTTTTCAATAACACCGGCCGGATTAAAGCGTTCCCAGTTGATCTCGCCGGAGAATGAGCCCTCGAAAGCATACATTGCCGATAAAACGACAACAGTAATTAAGACAACCAGCATAAATAATTTAAATAAAAGACGGTTTGCCCCTGTTTTTTTCTTTGCAATCATTTGTACCTCAACATTTGAAAATGCTTTTTCCTTATGTTAAAAATAACCCAACAATTCGAATGCTTTTGAGTATTGCTTGTCTATTATAAAACGCAATTTGATTAATTCGTCGTTAAGTGCGGCTTTTGTCATCTTATCCAAAGCGCCCGTCACGGGAATGCCTTTTTCTTTCTGGAACACCACCAAAGCATCGCTTGTTCTTTTATCAAGTATATTGTCGGGCGCATCAATTTCAAAGCCTTTGACAGTCAATATTTTCTCCGCGTTGTAGACATCGTTCCCAACTCCATTCAACAGGATAATATTATCGTGCTCAAGCGGCTTTATGCTTTGAATGTCAATTCCATTAATCAGCTCGTAATCATCAACTTCAAAATCGGGCATAACCCCGATATTATGAATTGCCCTGCCATTTCTGGTCAGGTAATGGCCGGTGGTAATTTTTATCCATCCTATTAAATCGGATTCAGACACAACCACACCATGCTTATTTGCCCATTGATAACCATCGACAATACTCTCACCGTACAAAGTCATATACTTTTCATACGCCTCTGGATTTAAGACAGGATACAGATTCTGTACAACACCCTTGCCATAGGTCTTTGTGCCAACGAGGAAGCCGTCTTTTGAATCCTGTATCGCACTGGCAACAATTTCGGAAGCGCTGGCCGAATTACCATTGATAAGAACTGCCGGAATATATTTTGTTTTGCGCAGGAATGAATAATACGTAATATCTCTTGTGTCTTCTGATTTAAAATCCAATTTGGTTATAACACCCTGTCTTACAAGTCTGCGTGCAATAGACACGGCCTGGGACACTTCTCCGCCCGGGTTGTTTCGCAGATCCAGTATCATTTTTTCTAAGCCCCTGTTATCCATCTCATTAAGCGCCTGATCGAAAAAATACGCGCTGTTTCCGCTGAATGATTCCAGCTTAATATACATCACATCGTCGTGTACCGTCCATTTTACCGGGCTTATATTAACAGAACCGCGCTGTACCCGTATTGTAATAAGCTCCCTGGCTCGGCCTCTGATAATGCCAAGTTCGACATATGTTCCGCTTTCTCCTCGAATAAGGTTTGAAATGTCTTGAG
>JAAYBO010000074.1 GCA_012730095.1 Clostridiaceae bacterium | reverse complement strand
TTCAGGCTTTTATAGCCATACATCTTTTTAAGTTTCCGGTCGTCCGTTATCATCCAGTTTGACATTTCGCTTGCCTCGCCCAACTGTAGCAAGGTTTCAGTTTCGGATTTGTTCACGCCCAAAAACGTGTCTATAACAAAATATTGAGGTTCCGGCATTATTAATCACCTACCCCCCAATCGAATACGTCTGCAATCTCTGTCGGTGTCAATGGTTCATCCGTCACCGCGTCAACGTACATCTGCATAAATTCTTCCCTTGCGTCTGCCGACAGTTCATCCATCATGTCGGAACGCGCAAAGCACTTGACAAGGTACGGAACCGCTGATATTGCAACGTGTTCGGGATATTCTATCTCCTGTTCAAGAGAGGTTATTTGCGTTGGTTGTGATATGTAAACTATTCTAATTAGCCCGTCATAGGAAAACATGGTGTATAGATTATCGCCTTCCCATTTAATCTGTGAATTACCCTCCTGGTACTGCCATTTCGGGTATTCAGTTATTATCTGTGAACGGCTGATAAAATCGCTCGGCATTTCCACCTTGTAATACGCCTTGAAGTCCGGTACTTTTGAAGCCGACGGGTATTTATAAGGCGACAAAGACCGGTTGATATGCCTAAAGTAGTATTGACCGCTTACCGTCATGGTTATTTGCGAATCCTGACTTTGCGGAAGTAATATACCCTTCAACGACAAAAAAGAGGTCGTTCCTTCGGGTACGGTTATGTTTATATCCCCCGTAAAGTCCGTTTCGTCGCCATCATTGAACACATACTTTCCGCTTAAAGGAGTTCCATTTTCGGTAAACGATACGGTACAATCACCGTCAACACCTATATAGAAACAGTTTGCGCCTTTTGCGGAATACTCCTGTTCCTCGTTATTGTTTTCTACAATTTCGCTTATATGGCTCAGGTCGCCGAGTAAATTCTTTTTACGAACGCATGACATTTCAAATATCTTTTTCTGCCCTGCACGTTTCGCCATGCGCTTACTCCATATTTCAAGCAGATATGGGGCTTTGGCTCTGTATTCGGCAACATCCTCTGGATTTAAACTGCCCGTTTCGGTCACTTCGTCCATTTTAGCCATTGCCATCATAAATATTTTTTCTCCGGTGTATGCCATTTAATCACCTACTTTTTAGGATGGTCTATTCGGTAATGGGCCAACAATTCTCCCATATTGGTTGTGGTAAACTTGCATTTCTTACACGTGTAAACCTTTTCTGCGGTCTCTTTTTTGGGTTCATCTTTAGGTACTTCCTGCGGTTTTTCTTCTATAACCTGTTTGATTTTCCGGCTTTTCTGTAGCCTTTTAATCAGCTTCGGGTTGTCAGTTTCAAAAAATCCGTTTTCATCAAACGTGCATATCCTTACCATCTTGTCATAGTCGATAATTGCACAGTTTGGTTTGTACTGGAATTTCACGTTATCCCTCCTTTAAAGGAATAAAGGGGGCATACGCCCCCATAGATCACGGTAATTTAATTACAGCCGTCTTAACATTGGCAATAGTGCCGCCTGCGGAACTTGCGGTTGTTCCGAATGATATAGCACAATCTACTTCACTTGCGGTATTCTTATACCGTACTGTTTCAAGAGGACCCACGATTGCGGTTGCTGAAGGTGCTACGTCTACGGATAAAGTTCCATAAACATTAGCAAGGTAATCTCCTGCAAGCACTTCAACCGTTGCGGTTGTGCCTGCGGCTGTGTTGTTGTTCTCGATAAGGATAACAACCTTTTCGCCGGGCTTATCGCCTAATCCAACGGAAAAGGTTGCGGCAGCGGTGTATTTCTCCAATGCTACAGCGTCATTTCTCCTACAATATGATGCAGTAATAGCCATTTATATCACTCTCCTT
>JAAYBO010000073.1 GCA_012730095.1 Clostridiaceae bacterium | reverse complement strand
TTAAAGAATTGGAAGAACTTACGGTTGAAGCTTTTAAAGCAAATTACGCCTTTTTATGGTTAATGGTGACAGTACCGGCTGTCCAAGCTATGATGCTTGTGACCTGCTTCATACTTTGGATATTTGACTTGCAGGAATAGAAGTATATGATATACTTCGTTATGAGTACGATATTCAAGTTGAATTCGGGGGTATCGAAAACATACTTGCTAATATTTCCGTAGAAGCAAGTATATATTATATTAAGTAATGAAGGGAGAATGATACAAGTGCAGTTATGGTTTACAGAAATGCATACACCAAACGCAAAATTTTCTATAAGGGTTGACCGCCAGTTGTATTCCGGGCAAAGCGAATTTCAAAGGATTGATGTTTTTGAGTCCCTGGAATTCGGACGATTTTTAGTCTTGGACGGATATGTGATGCTTACGGAGAAGGATGAGTTTATTTATCACGAAATGATAGTACATGTACCTATGGCAGTGCATCCCAACGCGAAGCGTATTCTTGTCATCGGAGCCGGTGATGGCGGTACTGTCAGGGAATTGACACGTTATAATTCTATAGAACATATTGATCTTGTTGAAATTGATGAACAGGTTATAGAAGTATCAAAAAAATACCTTCCGCACATAGCATGCGCTTTTGGTGACGAACGGCTGAAAATTCACTATCAGGACGGCTTGAAATATGTTCAGCACTGTGAATATGAATATGACCTTATTATTATTGATTCAACCGATCCTATTGGAGTTGGCGAAGGCCTTTTTACAAAGGAGTTTTACGAAAACTGTTTTAAAGCATTAAAAGTTGATGGAATTATGGTAAACCAGCACGAAAGCCCCTTTTATCACGCTGATGCTGTCGCGATGCAGCGTGCCCACAAACGCATATTTGATTCCTTTCCCATGAGCCTTGTATATCAGGCGCATATTCCGACTTATCCTTCGGGGCATTGGCTATTTGGATTTGCTTCAAAAAAGTACCACCCGGTCAGGGATTTTGATCCTGTAAAATGGGAAAGCTTAGGTATCAAAACAAAATACTACAACACAGAACTGCATAAAGGTTCTTTTGCCCTGCCTAACTATGTGAAGGAGATGCTGGCTGATGCTGAACAGGGATATTGAAACACATTTTTGTATTGTAACAGCTCTTTGTGAGGAATTATAAATTGATGAAATATTCTTTTATATAGCAAAAATATAGATTGTCTTAACAGGTGTGAAAAGGTATAATGAAGAAGTTGTTTACTTTTTTCAAGGGGGTACCGCAATGTTTAAGAAAGAATACATAACAATCCCAAACATTCTTTCCGTATCCAGAATAGTATTACTGCCTATTTTGTTCATTTTTATCTCGCTTAAGATGTACCTAACTTTTACGGTTGCATATGCTCTTTTAGGCATGACTGATATGTTTGATGGTATGATTGCAAGAAAATTTAACATGAAAACCGAGATCGGCAAACATCTGGATGCTTATGCCGACCTGTTTTTCTTTCTTTCCTCAGCTTATTTCATCCATGTTCTGTATACCGATTACCTTAATCCGAACATGACTTTGTTCTTTATTTTCATGGGTGTTTTGTTTATATCCTTTATTGTTTCGTATATATACTGCGGCAAAATTATTTTTATGCACACTTTTTTGGCAAAATTATGTGCCGTTTTAGTTTATTTCTTGGTTATCAGTTCATATTTTTTTAATACAACATGGTTTATAACCTTTACTATCTGCGCTTATATCGTTACATTTATTGAAGAAATACTGATGTTTATCAAGTGTGGAAAAAATATTGATACCGATACTCTGTCTATTTTCAGCGTGCTGAAAACAGACAGTAAATAAAAATTGTAATAATTATCACCCTTCAGAACTGTTTCACAACAATGCGGGCGCATCGGTTGTATTCAAAACTGATCATTTTTAAAAGATACTAAACCATAAAATATTGACATCAAACTTGATATTTGGTAATCTAAATAAAATCATTTTGTTCTGCAAACAAGAAATATATAACATTTAAAACGCGATGAGGGGAAATAAACACCGGCAATTGTGCTTCAGAGAGCTGTTGGACGCTGTGAAACAGCGCATGATCCGGTAGTGAGCTCGTCCCTTAGCAGTCATACTGAACGCTTGTCAAGTAGGTATGAACGGTTATCCGCCGTTATACGGAAGAAATCTTTTTATGGTTTCACTAAGCGGGCATTTACATGCCAAAAAGAGTGGTACCACGGAAGTAATAGGCTTTCGTCTCTTTCAATATAATGAAAATAGACGGAGCCTTTTTTACAGCAATTTTTTGCTTGTATTTTTCACATTTATATTGAACAGGAGGAAAACATGAAAATTGCATTTTCAACTCTCGGATGCCCTGATTTCAGTTGGGCTGACATATATTCGATGGCTAAGGATCTCAGCTTTGACGGTATCGAAATCCGCGGCCTTGGTGATGACATTTTTGCCGTAAAGGCACAGCCGTTTACAGAAGAACACCTTCCTGAAACTATAAAAAAGCTAAAAGAACTTCAAATTGAAATACCGTGCTTTTCTTCGGGATGCTGTCTTAAGTTCGCCGACAGGGAAAAGGAAAACCTTCAGGAAATTGAGCAATATATTCTTCTTGCTTCACGATTCAGAACGCCATTTATCCGAATTCTTGGTGATCTTGAACCTCAGCCGAAAGACGATGTGGATGATGAAACGGTTCTAAGCTCACTAATGCAGATGGTTCCCATCGCGGAGCAGCATGGGGTTACGCTGTTAGTTGAAACCAACGGAGTGTATTCGGACACAGCAAGGCTTAAAAATCTTCTTGACCGTATACCCAGTGATGCCGTTGCCGCTCTTTGGGATATACACCACCCTTATCGTTACGCGGGTGAAACACCTAATGAGACCGTCCAGAATCTTGGAGCATATATTCGTTATGTTCATGTAAAAGACTCCGTTGTTATCAATGGAGTAACACAATACAGAATGATGGGCGAGGGTGACCTTCCAATAGACGAAGTAATCATGGCCTTGAATTCAATAAATTATGAAGGATATATTACACTTGAATGGGTTAAACGATGGGCTTCGGATCTTAGTGACGCAGGAATAGTATTTCCGCACTATGTTAATTACATAAGCCGGTATATTGAAAAAAAGCCTGAAAAAAGCCGTCTATACGACAATAAGACGAAGACAGGCAAATATATATGGAAAAAAGATACCCTTATAGATCTAACCTTTCCCCAAGTACTTGACCGTGTTGTCAGCGAGTTCCCCGATCAATATGCATTCCGCTATACAACAACCGATTACACCAGAACTTATTCGGAATTCAGGGATGATGTCGATACTTTTGCCCGATCGCTAATAGCTTTGGGTGTAAAACCCGGTGATCATGTTGCCATATGGGCTACAAATGTGCCACAGTGGTTTATTACCTTCTGGGCAACCACTAAAATCGGAGCCGTTCTGGTTACCGTTAACACCGCATATAAGATTCATGAGGCAGAATACCTCCTTAGGCAATCGGATACACATACCCTTGTCATGATAGACGGTTATAAGGATTCTGATTATGTAAGCATAATCCGGGAGCTTTGTCCGGAACTTGAATCCGCTGTCGCGGGAGAACCCTTGCATACAAAACGACTGCCGTTTTTAAGAAACATTATAACTATTGATTCGAAACAAAAAGGATGCCTTACCTGGGACGAAGCAATGGCTATGGCTGAAAGAGTCCCTCTTTATGAAGTATATAACCGGGCATATGCAATAAAAGTACATGACGTATGCAACATGCAGTATACATCCGGTACCACCGGTTTCCCTAAGGGAGTCATGCTTACCCATTATAATGTTGTAAATAACGGCAAAACAATCGGAGACTGCATGGACCTTTCCACTGCCGACAGAATGCTGATCCATGTCCCCATGTTTCATTGTTTCGGAATGGTGCTTGCTATGACGGCCGCAGTCACACACGCGGTAACGATGTCCCCTCTTCCTTATTTCTCTCCGAAAAAATCTTTAGCATGCATAAACAAAGAGAAAATAACATGCTGCCACGGCGTACCGACAATGTTTATTGCGATGCTTGAGAATGAGGATTTTTCAAAGACCGACTTTTCTTATATGAGAACAGGTATAATGGCTGGCAGCCCCTGTCCGATAAAGGTTATGCAGGATGTCGTTGATAAAATGAACATGAACGAGATTACTATAGTATACGGGCAAACCGAGTCTTCACCCGGCTGTACCCAAAGCCGTGCTGACGATCCTTTAGAAGTTCGTGTAAACACTGTTGGAAGGCCATTACCCGGAGTAGAGTGTAAGATAGTTGACCCTAAAACAGGAGAGGACCTGCCGGATAATACCGATGGGGAATTTGTCGCAAGAGGCTATAATATTATGAAAGGATACTATAAAATGCCCGAAGCCACGGCTGCTGTCATCGATGAGAACGGCTGGCTTCATACCGGTGATCTTGCGCGTAGGGATTCCAACGGGAATTTCAAAATAACCGGACGAATAAAGGATATGATTATCCGTGGCGGTGAAAACATATACCCGAAAGAAATAGAAGACTTCATCTATACCCACCCAAAAGTCAAGGATGTACAGGTTATCGGTGTTCCCGACAAGCAGTACGGGGAAGAAATAATGGCCTGTGTAATACTTAAGGACGGAGAATCGATGACGGCAGAAGAGCTCAAAGAGTATGTACGCTCTCATATGGCAAAGCACAAGACACCCCGGTATGTCGATTTTGTAACTGACTTTCCAATGAATGCCGCTGGGAAAATATTGAAATACAAAATGCGCGAAGCCGCTGTTGAAAAGCTTAAACTCAACAGAGAAAAAATGGTGACGGCCTGACGATAAGTGTAATGAAATGCATACCCGCCCACCTGAATAGGTAGGGCGGGTGCTTATTTTTAAGCCTCGTTATAGAATTTTTCCGTAAGTTCTTTTGTTATTTTATCAAGCATACCTTTTTCTTCCGCTAAATTAAATATCGTATAACGCGGTTTCAGTTTATATGCCTCGTACATGCTTCTTACAAATAATTCCTTGTCAATGCCGAGAGCAAACGGGCTGTAACAGGCTCCAAGCCTTTTTAATAAACCGGTTATCATTTGTGTATCCAATTTCGGCAACCCCTCTGGCAGGAAAGGCTTCATATATTCATACACATATGATGTAACCACGGTGCCAACAGCTACTGAATTGCCGTGGAGGGGATGCTCGATATTTTTTGATATCGCATCCATATCCCAGTAATGCGCAAAATTATGTTCCGCCCCGGATGCGGGTCTTGAATCTCCATGCAGTCCTATTGCAATACCGGATAGAACAAGAGCTTCCATAACAAAGCCGACAGCTTGTTCATCTCTTGTTAATAGCCTGTCTGTATTTGATATGCAATTTTCCAATGCATTCTCTATAAGCTTTACACAAGTCTGACAATAAAGTTCATTATTTATTATTCTTGATAGTTTCCAATCAGCAAGAGCGGTAAGCTTTCCAAGAATATCTCCAAATCCTGCCCTTAACATGTCCATTGGAGCATCCTTCAGAACCGTTACGTCTGCAATGATAGCCAGCGGATAATTTCCTGACAATGTTTTTTTCACGCCGTTTACAATAATAGGGGATACGACTGATGCATAGCCATCCATTGACGGCGCTGTCGCCAAAATTATATATGGTTTTCCTGTCTTATGACACACATGTTTGCATACATCATTTATCACCCCTGAACCAACTGCGAGAACAAGGGATGTTTCAGTTTCAATTTCGGTAAGAAGCAGCCCCAAAGCTTTTTCGTCCGGTACAAGATGACGTTCGGTTTTAAAAACAAATGTCCTTAACTTGAATCCACTGTCGGACAGCATTCTCTCAACATAAGAACCGTACACCTTGTATGTATTTGTATCGGCTACCAGTAATATTTCTTGTTCTTTAAACTGCGACACAGACTTTAAAACCTCTTCCGGTACTCCTTGATTTTCAATATAGATTTTCCCGATATCAACCGAGTGTTTTCTTCCGCAATCGCAGTCAAAGGATATCCCTGCCATTTCACTAATGCTATTCATTTCAGTTATCTGTTTCATATTAATCCTCCGGTAATAATAAAAATCCTCTATTAATGTTAACACGCCCTGACACAGGAGCGCATAACTAAACAACATGAATAGCATATCAAATAAACAGATATAGATCAATTCAGCATTTTTTCTCTAACTTGTCTGCCTCCTGCTAAACTGAACAGACATTACCGAAAAAACTTGATGTTAAGACTTTGGAATGCACCCGGTAACCTCGAACATGTTCTTAAACATTGCTTCTGCTGTGAATTGGTATATACTCCCTGTGCGGTGCAATACTTTTGTACGCAGGCCTTATTATTTTTCCCTTGTTAACGAGCTCTTCAATACGGTGGGCGCACCAGCCCACTACTCTTGAAACCGCAAACAGAGGCGTGAACAGTTCTTCCGGAATATTAAGAATCCTATAAACAAGTCCGGAATAAAAATCAATATTAATGCTAACACCTTTATAGATTTTCCTTTTTTCTGCAATTACCTGCGGCGCAAGTTTTTCAACTTTTTCATATAACCTGAACTCCTCTTCAAAACCCTCTTCCTTCGCCAGTTTTTCCGCATACTTCTTTAGAATTACCGCTCTGGGATCGGAAATGGAATACACCGCGTGCCCGACTCCATAAATCAATCCGCTTCTATCAAAGGCTTTTTTATTCAATATACGCAGTAAATAATCCCTTATTTCATCCTCATTTTCCCAATCTTTTATTTGTTTTTTCATATCTTCAAACATTTGAACAACTTTAACATTCGCTCCGCCGTGACGAGGACCTTTGAGCGAACATAGTGACGAAGCAATGGATGAATAAGTATCCGTGCCTGAAGAAGTAATAACATGAGTTGCAAATGTGGAGTTGTTTCCGCCCCCATGTTCGGCATGCAGGACTAAAGCCAGATCAAGTACTTTTGCTTCAAGATCTGTGAACTTGGAATCCGGCCGTAATAAATGCAGAATATTTTCCGCCGTGCTATATTCTGATTTTGGGCTATGGATAACAAGACTCTTGTTGTGATAATAGTGAGTTAATACCTGATATCCATATGCCGTCATTAACGGCATTTGTGCAATCAACCGGATAGACTGCCTGGTTATATTCTCAATGGAAATATCATCAGCACGCCGGTCAAAAGAGTAGAGAGCAAGTACACTCCTTGAAAGCAGGTTCATTACATCTTTACTGGGAAGTTTCATTATGGCATCTTCAATAAAAGATTCAGGAAGCTTCCTGTAATCCGACAGGAGGCTTTGGAAATCATTTAATTCTTCTCTGTCGGGAAGTTCTCCAAATAATAACAAATATGCGGTTTCCTCAAATCCGAACCGGCCTTCCGATATAAACCCCGTAACAATATCGTTTATATCTATTCCCCTGTATATCAAACGGCCCGGGACCGGAATCATTTCCCCTTCATCAATGATATACGCATGCACTTCTCCAATTTCGGTAAGCCCTGCCAGAACGCCCCTTCCGCTTATATCTCTTAGTCCTTTCTTAACCTCGTATTTAGTATATAAATTCGGATCTATTTTGCTGCACTTTTCAGCCATGTTACTGTATTTTTTAATCAATTCTTTTCGCTTCATTTTCCTGTCCATAAACCACACTCCTATTTTCATATATTTACAGTTAGTCAACTGAATTATTTGCCTGGCATATAAAATGTAAAATTTCAAAGCCTATCAGTGCCGAGAGCGCATTCCAAAATTAGAATGCATTACAGGGTCAATATAGGCTGATATCGGTACTCCTTTGTCTTGCTATAAACCATGTTTTTGCATAATAACATTTGTTGCCTGAATCCCGCCTCTATGCATATGTGTAAATATAGGGTATAGCCGTAAGAAATAACGTATAAAAAAACCATGGAGTATATCCATGGCGTACACGCATTATACCCCTCTTTCAATGCCTACGAGGTTAGCTGCCGGGCTCGGATTGAAAGAGATACCCTATCCAAATGGAATTCGCCCCTTTTTTGGGTCCCCCGCTTCACAATCGTGAATTAAGCTTATTAATATTTTACTGTATATGTGTATATTTTACCACATGCAATACGAAAGCGTCAATTTCCCGGAAGAATGAATGTCTATGGTGAGAAGTCAATACAAAAAAGACTCTTTGTTAAGCCTTGTATTATTATGTCACCTTCTTACGGCTTGTTCAATATACTATTATTAGACGTGTAAATTTATCTTTTTGCCAAAGGAGGTGAGAAATATGTTTAAAAATGATTGCCGCAAACTTATCTGTCTTGCTTCCAGCATCCTTGGCCTGATTTTGGTTGGTCTCGGGGTCTATCTGCTCGTAAGCGGTTTAGGCTTTGCTATTATTACTATCGGTACAATTGTGGCGGGAGTTGTCTTGCTTGTGTTAAGCAGTGTGACAAAATGCATAAAAGTTCCTTGCTTATTTTGTCTGCTTCTATTGATTATATCGATATTCCTCATTATTGCAGGAATTATAAGTCTGTTACTGGTAGACATAGTTATCGGATTAATTTTTATCGGGCTGGGTGTTATAAGCACTATTCTGACTGCGTTGTGCCTGTTCATAAACTTATGTTGTGTAACCGTTCATAAAGGACATATTTAAGTCTGAACATGACTCATATTTCATGAAACAGGCAGGTTATAGTACCTGCCTGTTTTTTTCCGGACGCAAAATCAGGCAGATAAACTGTGACAGGAAAGTAACAGTCAATTTACAATTCGTTCAGAAATTTAAATAAGTTATCTGGTATAATAACCTCAGTCGATGCTCGGCTGCCTTTGGTTTCACCAAGCGAAAATCATATGATTTTCTTAAATTCATGATATAATAATAAAGCAGCTGAAGAAATTGTTTAGGATGGGATACATCTTCCGTTATAATAATCACTCTTGTTGTGGTCGACCAGTTAATACATGAATATTCATTTGATGATGAGGTAGATAAAATTGAATTTATATAAAAACATATTAGTATGCGTAACGAAGCAAAAAAACTGTGAACGCCTGATTGAAGCTGCATCTAAGCACTGCTTGGAACAAGGGAATCTGCATGTACTCCATGTTGCAAAAAATTCATGGAATATTCTTGATAATTCAAGCGAAAGTGAAGCTCTTGAATATCTGTTTAAGATATCAAAATCATACGGCGCCGAAATGACTATGCTGAGAAATGACAATATTTCAGAAACAATAGCCGGGTTTGCGAAGCAGCAGGAAATAGATCTTATAGTCCTCGGTGAATCCTCAAATGAACATGAAAACAAATTCTTAAAACAACTGCGTTTCATTTTAAAGGATAAACCTATTAAAATTATAGAAATAAAGCACTAAGTTCTATTATATTAAAGAGGAAATAAAATGTTTGATGCCGTAGCTCATGGAGAACTTCTAATAGACTGTACACCTTCGGTTATGCCTATGCTCGACGAAAAAAAACTGTATACTAACAATACCAAAGTTAGTATAGCGTTTTACTGAGAATAAATAAAATAAAACCTGCTTTTAAAGGCAGGTTTTCATTTTATTTAATTCATTACTATACCTAAGCTTTTTTTGGGGGCAGTTGTGAGAATACCTTGCCAATGGCTTTCATTGCCCTGTCCATCTGCTCTTTCGTATGAGTGGCCGTATAACTGGTGCGGAGCAGGCATTGACCTGGCGCCACCGCCGGAACTATTACGGGATTTACATATACGCCTTCTTCAAAAAGCATTTTTGTAGCTATAAATGTTCTTTCATTATCATATGTCATAATCGGTATAATTGGAGTTTGGGATTCTAAAATGGGAATTCTCATTTTTCTAAGCCCATCTCTCATATAATCAGCAATTTTATTGAGATTTTCAACACGCCATGGTTCCTGTTCGATGATCTCAAGGGCTTTTAACGCAGCAGCCGCATTAGACGGTGGAATGGAAGCACTGAATATGAACGGACGAGAATTATGTTTAACATAGTGAATCACATCCTCGCTGGCAGCCATATATCCGCCAAGGCTGGCAAGGGATTTACTGAATGTTCCCATAATTATGTCTACCTTGTCTTCCAAATCAAAATACTCCGCTGTGCCGCGTCCACCCTTTCCAATAACCCCCAGGCCGTGCGCATCATCAACCATAACTTTTGCGTTGTATTTTTCAGCAAGCCTTACTATTTCGGGAAGCTTGCATATATCTCCACCCATGCTGAACACACCATCTGTTACAATAAGAATTCCTTTGTTAGCAGGAATTTCTGAAAGCACTCTTTCAAGGTCTTCCATATCACTGTGTTCATATCTCACCATTTTTGCGTAGCTAAGCCGGCATGCATCATAAATGCTGGCGTGATTTTCCTTGTCACATACTATATAATCGTTTCTGCCGGCAATAGCCGAAATGATGCCAAGATTGCTCTGATAGCCGGTACTGAAGGTAATAACAGCTTCCTTATGTAAAAATTCAGCCAGCTTTTCTTCCAGTTCAATATGCAGCTTCAAGGTCCCATTCAAAAACCGGGAACCGGAACAACCGGTGCCATACCGGAGCAGAGCATCTTTTGCCGCTTCTACAACCCTCTTGTCTGAAGTAAGGCCCTGGTAATTATTTGATCCTATCATTATGATATGATGCCCTTCCATGATCACTTCGGTATCCTGCCCGGACTCTAAATAATGAAAATACGGATAAATACCTGCTGCGATAGCTTCTTTCGCTGTTGTGTACTCGTAGCATTTCTGAAAAAGGTCCATACTTAACATCTCCTTATATTACACATAACTACGGGTGTTTTT
>JAAYBO010000007.1 GCA_012730095.1 Clostridiaceae bacterium | reverse complement strand
CCACCCCACTATTTGACTGAATATTTTTCTATCAAGCACTCATCTGCCTCTTCAGATTTGCATTAAATTAAACAGAAATTCCCGCGTTAATATGCTCTTCACCAAAAATAGGATGTCCACGCCGCGTCCGGCAGAAAATATTTGTACCTACGTCGATCTCCAGGGTTTTTTACACTATTGCACATCGACGGATTGTTATAGTATTAAATTTTGCCCTCCTATTACAATCTTAGTGTTTTAGCGATAGAATAAATCAGTAGTCCTTAATGTATAAAATAAAATTGAATCATATACTTCATCTGTAATTTTTCTTAACTCTGTTTTTAGCTTAGCAAAATTTACATTAGATATCAATACTTTTTGTTTGTTTGTTGTATAATAGCAATGGTTCCCAAGGTATTTCTCAAATTTATATAACTCCATCCGGATAAATCACCCGTATGAAACCTGCCTTTCAGGCCTGTTATCAAGCCTATTATTATGATCAACAGCTTTTTTAAAGATGATAAAAGTTCATCACAGATAACAAGTTTATAGCATTTTCCTGATTATATCCATTATTACCATACTTAAGCAAAAAACCAAGTTACATGGGGTTCCGGTGAAAACAGAGTAAGGTCGCCAATACTGCTTTACACGACCAAATTCCTGTGCTATAATGTTACAGCGTGAATACGGACGGTCCGCTGTCCGCGGCTTGATATTATTATAATGCGGGCATGAACGTCTATGGTATGGAGGAAAAGAAAATGGATATTATTCGTGCGATCGAAAAAGAGAACATGAAAGAAAACCTTCCTGCTTTAAGAATCGGAGACTTTGTCAGAGTAGCTGTTAAGGTTAAGGAAGGTGCCCGTGAAAGGCTTCAGGTTTTTGAAGGCTATATTATAGGCATGCATGGCAGGGGAATCCGCCGCGCAATTGTTGTCAGAAGGGTATCTTTCGGAATTGGTGTTGAAAGGGTTTTTCCCATCCATTCTCCTAAAGTTGACAATATTGAAATTGTCAGGCGAGGAAAAGTCAGGAGAGCCAAACTTTATTACCTTCGAGACAGGGTGGGCAAGAAAGCCAAAATCAAAGAAGACATCAATGCAAAAAAATAATTCGCAGAAAGGAAGAGGACAAAGTGTCCTCTTTCTTGATTTTAGCAAAACCTGTTGTGTCGGTTGTATTCCTTAAAGCGAATTGAAAATCTGAGCTTTGCTGCTTGATGAAAATACATACATATGAAAACATGCGTGCCTGTGGGACTTGAGATATAAGTTTTAGGTTTTTTGGAGATGATTTAATGAATATTCAATGGTTTCCGGGTCATATGGCTAAGACAAAACGAATGATTTTGGAAAATATAAAATTGGTGGATGTGGTAATAGAGCTCCTTGACGCACGGATCCCAATAAGCAGCCGGAACCCTGACATTAATGAGATAACGGCTAACAAGCCCAGAGTTGTTGCGTTCAATAAGAGCGACCTCGCAGATGCCGATAAAAACCGTATCTGGAAAGAGTGGTCCATATCAAACGGTATTGATGCCGTCAATGTAAATTCACTTACAGGGGAAGGGATAAAAGAGCTTAAGCATAGAATAAAGACTATTATGAAACCAAAGCTTGAAGCGGCGGCAAACAGGGGAAGGATAAGACGCCCAATAAGGACCATCGTTGTCGGTGTTCCGAATGTTGGCAAATCGGCTTTTATAAACAAAATATCTGGGAGGGCCGTGGCGATCACAGGAGACAAACCGGGTGTAACCCGGAACAAGCAGTGGGTGCGCATAAATCCCGAAATACAGTTAATGGATACTCCCGGTATTTTATGGCCGAAGTTTGACGATGAATTAACCGGAATTCATCTTGCTTTCACAGGCGCTATTAAGGACGAGATTATAGACGTTGTCACTTTAGCCCAAAAGCTTATGGAAGAGCTTTCCGTCCTGTACCCGGAACAGTTGAAAAAAAGGTATAAGCTTGAGGGAATTGAAGGCAAAACAGGAGCATCCCTTCTTGAAGAAGCGGGAAGAAAAAGGGGCTGCCTTGCCGCTGGCGGTGAAGTGGATTATCATCGTATTTCGAATATAGTGCTTGATGAGTTCAGGTCTGCAAAAATCGGCAGGTTTACTCTGGAGCTGCCGGAAAAGAGGGATGATATTGGATAACAGGCTTACAATGGCCGAAATAACGAAAAGGGTTCGGGAAATGCCGGTTGAACAGGCAGTTGAATGGCTTAACAGCCTGAAACATAGCTACGGTGCGTCGGTTAATAAGCTTGCCGATATATATTTTAGAAAGCTGCAAAAAATTAACGAAGAACGAAAAAGGCTTAAAGAGATGTCCCGCTATGAAATTGTTGCCCGCAGCAGCGGCTTTGTCAATATCGCGGGAATAGACGAAGCCGGCAGGGGACCATTAGCGGGGCCGGTTGTCGCCGCGTGTGTGATACTTCCGGAAGAGCTGATAATAGACGGGCTTGATGACTCAAAAAAACTTACTGCGGCTGTAAGGGACAAGCTTTTCGATGTTATTGTCGAAAAGGCGGTTGCATACGGGATCGGAATGGTCCAGCACGACGAGATCGACAGAATAAACATTCTTAACGCGACGAAAAAGGCGATGATGACCGCGGTCTCGAACTTATCTGTTAAACCTGATTACCTTATAATTGACGCCGTTAAATTGCCGCTTCCGATTCAACAGCTTTCTGTCTGCAAGGCCGACAGCCTCAGTGTTTCAGTTGCTGCCGCGTCTGTTATCGCAAAGGTTACAAGAGACAGGTGGATGGAACAAATACATAACGAATATCCGCAGTATGGTTTTAATCAGCATAAAGGTTACGGAACCAGGTTACATATTAACGCAATAAAGGAGCACGGCCTTTGCCCGATACATAGAAGGAGTTTTACAGGAAAATTGGTGGATGATGCGATATGAAAATTTCCGAAGCTGCTCCACAAGAGCTTCTTCAGCTTTTATCACTATATACAAACAACATTAAGGTCGGTGACAAGATAACCGCCCGCGTTATTGCGATTGAAAGCGGTATTTTGATGCTGCAGCTTCCTGACGGCGGAAATATAAATGCAAGTGTAAAAACGGATACGAAATATAACCTGGGTGATATTCTTAAACTGGAGGTAACGGGTACAAAAAAAGGCCAGGTATATGTGAAAGAGCTTGAACACAGACGATCAGCCATATCTAAAGATAATACAAGTGATCCGGCATTAATATTGAAAAATTTAAAGATGCCTGTAAACAGCGGCAGGCTGGATATTGTAAAAGCGATGCTTGATATGGATTTCGAGCCTGAAAGCAGCGTTATAGAAAAAGCTTTGACGCTTATTAGTGAAAAACATGTTCCTGATGCCAAACAAGCGGTATTTTTAGCATTAAATGATATGGAAGGCAAGGCGGAGTATTTCCCTCTGCTGAACCAATTTGCGGCGAAAACCTTCGATTTTGAAAACATATGGTCAAATCTTGCCGGGCAAGTCATGCAATCCGATGAAAAAACACTTAATTTATTGGCACAGGAGTTTTTAATATATGAATCGATACAGGAAAAGAGTGTGAGCGTACCGGTTAATGAAATCAACTATACGGTGGGGCTGGATTCGGAAAACAGCCGGATTATAACCGAAGAAGCTGTTAAAAATATCATTTTTGAGTTATTTCTTAACATGGAAGAAATTGATTCGGATACTGTTCAAAATGAAGCAAATGACAGCGCGGTAATAAATACCGTCAAACGGTTTTTACCCGGTTATGATTCGCTCCCAAAGCTTTCCCAGGATACAATTATCAAAATAATTAAAAACATTTTTACCGAAACACGAAATGAAACCGTTTTTCCGCGCACGAAAGCTGAAGCGGAAAATATCACAGCCAAATTCATGCCGCTTATTCCGAAAAAAATACAGGCGAACGCGAAAGAACATTATATGCCGGAAGTTGAAAAGTGGCTCGATGATACCGGAAAAAAGATCGCGATATTAAAAAAGGTATTTGCCATCGCGGACAGGCCGGATAATGAAAGGGTAATGCCCGCCCTTCGCGAGGTCGAAACGGCAGTCAGGTTTTTTCAGGACATACAGTCCTATGAGGCTTTTGTACAAATCCCCGTTGTTTTACGTGATAATACATCGACAGGCGAATTGTATATAATGAAACGGAAGGGAAAACGCGGAAAGATAAAACCGGACGATTTTTCACTGTTTCTTTCCCTGACCACAAAATATCTTGGTGTTGTCGATGCGTTTATACATGTGCGCAACAGAAACGTTTTAATAAAGGTAATGGTTGAGGACGAAAAGTACTTTGATATTTTAACCGGACAGCATAAGCCTTTATATGAGGGATTAAAGGCCAAAGGATATAATATGTATGAAATAAAACAGGTTCTTAAGGAT
>JAAYBO010000072.1 GCA_012730095.1 Clostridiaceae bacterium | reverse complement strand
GTTCTTTTCACCGCTTCCCCGCAAAAATTGTCGTATGTTATAAAGGGCATGGGTAAAACCTGGCTGGACTCTATACGTAAAATTAAATATAAAGCCAATATATGCATGATTCTTGAACTGAAAAAAAGCTTGTCTGAAAATTATTGGATGACCGTAGCTGATAAGGAGTTTCCATTCGTTCTTGTAATTGAGCACACAAACCTTGTGAAAGAACATAAATACGGTTCACATATCGTTTATCTGTCAAGATATTTAGATCCATCCCACGAATTATTCAAAATGGATGATGAAACTACAAAAGCTCTGTTTCTTAACGGGCTGAAAAAGATATTTCCGGATTTTTGCGAGGACTGGATATTAAATATCCACCTTAACCGCGCATTGGATGCCCAGCCGGTTGTAAGGACCGGATACTCCAAGCTTATTCCCGATTTTGAAACACCAATGAAAGGGCTATACCTAACATCAATGGCTCAGATATATCCCGAAGACCGCGGACAGAATTACGCGATAAGGTCTGGGCTTGAAGCTGCGGAAAGTATTTCATCTTAGGCCATGTCACGCAATATACGGCATAAAATTTCTTGGCCTTGAAATCGCTAATAAATAGATAAGGAAAGGAAGAATGCAATGAATACCGTTTGTTCCGTTGTCGTTCCGATGTATAACGAAGAAGACGTGCTAATGGAAACATACCGCCGTCTTACCCATGTTCTTAAAAACAGCGGACTTGAATATGAAATTGTGTTTATTAACGACGGCAGCAGTGATAAAACAGGACAATTACTAAGGGAAATCTGTGATACAGATACGAGGGTTAAGCTAATTGATTTTTCAAGAAACTTTGGCCATCAGATAGCAATAACAGCCGGTATGGACTATTCATCCGGTGAATGTATAGTCGTTATAGATGGTGATCTTCAGGATCCTCCCGAACTGATTCCGGAAATGGTTAAAAAATGGCGTGAAGGGTATGATGTTGTTTACGGAAAGCGGGTGTCCAGAAAAGGTGAAAGTTTTTTTAAACGTGCAACAGCCGCCTTTTTTTACAGGTTTTTAAGAAGCATGACCGACGTGAATATGCCCGTAGATACCGGTGACTTCCGCTTAATTGACGCAAGGGTCCGTGACGCGTTAAAACATGTAAACGAAAGAAACAGATATATCCGCGGCCTTGTGAGCTGGCTTGGCTTTAAACAAACATCAATTGAATTTGAAAGGGACGAACGTTTTGCGGGCGAAACAAAATACCCATTAAAGAAGATGTTAAAACTTGCTGCTGACGGTATTACATCTTTTTCCTATAAGCCGTTAAAGCTCGCTTCATACATTGGTACTATTATATCGATAAGCAGCTTCCTTTATTTGATATATGTTTTGGCGCAAAGGATTTTTTTTCCCGAAACCGTCCAGGCAGGCTGGGCTTCGATACTTGCCGTCAGTCTTTTCTTTAACGGCATTACATTACTTATGCTTGGAATAATCGGCGAGTATATAGGCAGGATATATGACGAAGCAAAAGGCAGACCTTTGTATATCATCAGGGAGACAAGGAACCTGCACGATAATAAGCAGCCGCTGACACGCGAATAAGGATTTTAAATTATATCGGTTGATTTAATACCTGTCTTTAAAACAATGCTTCGAAGCAGCGGTGAATACATTGCAGGACATTTCATATTTTTTACGGCTATGCTCCGCTTCATGCCTGAAACAAGTTTCCTGTATCTTCGCTGAAAATCGTCTATGCCGTCATTTAACGCTCTGGCAAGACAATATGAACTTTTCAGCGCATAACTTATTCCCTCCGCTGAGCTGGGGCTTATAAAACCTGCGGCTTCACCTGTCAGAGCACAGGTTTCATCGCCGGTATATATTGTCGACAGATCTTTCGGCCGGAATATGAAAGATCCTTCCCTCTTAATCTTTTTTCCGTATACAACCCCGTAGTCCCTAAGTCTCATTTTAAGCATTTTATAGCGATCAAGGGCAAGGTTATCCTTTTTTAACGCCGAGCCGATTATTAAGGTTTTTTCTTTTGTAATCATCCATGAATAGAAATCGGTTATTGTCTTGTCAAAAATTGCGGCATAATATGGCACCGTATTATCTGTTTCAAACCATTCCTGTATTGCAACATAAACGGAAGGAGTCTTTTTGTCGGGGAAAAACATACGCCTGACCGTAGAATTTCCGCCATCCGCACCGACAATTATACGTGCTTTTTCACTGTATGAACTGCCGTTGTATGTAAAAGATATCCTCACAAATCCGGACTCACTGCTGTATGTTTTAAGCGTGCAACCCAGGGCGAGGTCTACACTTTCGGGAACCTTCGAAACAAGCCACCGATCAAACGCCAGCCTGTCAATATTTAAGTAAAAACGCTGGTAATACCTTTCGATTTTGTTATCAAGATCAATAGTCTGCACCAAAAAAAGCTGCGGATCAACAAGAATTGAAACAGGAACCGCCATTCCCATGCTGCCAAGCATATTCTGCGCGTCCGGGGCTAATAAACCACCGCAGCATTTATGAATTCCGGGATATTTATCATTCGTAACATCCCGCTTATCCAAAAGCAAAACTTTATACTTTTTGTCCAGAAACCTTGCCAAATTACATCCTGCAGGCCCAGCTCCAATTATCGCAATGTCATACATGCTGTCACCATTAAAACCGTTAGTAAAAATTTAAAAAGTAACGGAAAAATTGCTCTTTTCCCCATTACGCTATAGGAAAAATTTTAACATTACATAAAAGCCGTTGTCAAGCGCGGCACGAACATAAGGCCAAGTGCCTGTTTATCTTTTATTTCTTCAAAACAAAACCCGAAAGAAGTTATTAAAAGCAGCAAAGCCTTTGTTAATCAAAGGCTTTGTAATGTTCTATGGTGGGAGAGGGTGGATTCGAACCACCGAAGCTCTATAGCAACAGATTTACAGTCTGCCCCCTTTGGCCGCTCGGGAACTCTCCCATATTCATTTTTGATACTGCGTTCAAAACGAACAATTAATATAATACAAGAGGAATTATGCTTTGTCAACATCAAAATTCAGGTAAGAACGAATATTTGTTGCCGACACTATTTCCGTTGGCTACTATTTAGATATTGCTCTATGAAGTTCTGTACAATAGTTCAAATGGCAATTGCTGAACAATATTTCCGCGGGTCCTGCTTCGGGTGTTTCGTTTCCTAAGTCGACAAAGCACGTACCGATTAACACGCTTTAGAACTTGTACATTTATCACACAGAGGTCTCCATACCCCGGGTCGCTCATTAACCCGCTCCATAATTGCTGGTTCGCAGCGGGGCTCTGGAGCATGTCGCCCGTCGTCACCGAAAACACCCGAATCACCCGCTGTCTGTTTGGAATGAATATGTGGGCTGCTTGTACAGACATGAAATTGAAGAACTATTGTACAATAGTTCTTTATATAGAGCGCGTCTTATTCTTTAACGTATCCTTTTTTGACCGCATCTTCGATAATCTGTTTGGCATAATCCCACAGTTTATCCGATCCATCTTTCATTAACCGGTTCCGTTCAATAACCTGCTTCTTGGATATGCCATGTTTTTTCCACGACATACCGTCGGCGGTATAATTAAGCAGGACAGGCTGAAGGCGGTCAAGAGCGGCCGCGAATTTTGCTTCCGCGGTTTCCATCTTTTCAAACTCTTCCCACAGCTCAAACATTTCATCACGCTGATCATCCGGCAGAAGCGAAAAAATCCTGTTCGCGCACTTCTCTTCCCTTTCTCTTTTATCAAGTTTTGCCTTCTCGTCATAGCAGTAAGTATCGCCAGCGTCAATTTCCACAATGTCGTGAATTATGACCATCTTAATAACTTTTAATAAATCCACCTGTTCATTTGTATGTTCACTAAGCAGAACGGCCATCAAAGCAAGGTGCCATGAGTGTTCGGCATCATTCTCATACCTGGATTTATCCGAAATCAGCGACTGCCTGTATATCGTTTTTAATTTGTCCGTTTCAATAATAAATGATATTTGTTTTTTTAATCTGTCCATTTACACTCCTATAGCATACTAAATCATTTTTTCCATCAGTTGTATGCTCCTTTGGACAAAAGCCGTCATTGCTTCAGGTTCAAGCGGTTTATGAGTTAACATCGCAAGATCGTAAATCTGCCTAACTAAAAGCTTTATATCTTCCTCTTTCTCACTGCTGTCGATATTCTGAACCAAAGCACTTACAAGCTTGTGGTTCCGGTTTACCAACAGAGTTTCTTCATTAGGGAACATACCACTCATTTCTTTACCGCCAAACATACGGCTCATTTCCTGCATTCTTCTTGAATGCTCATTAAGCAGTATCATAGCCGGTGTCGATTCTGACTTCAACTTCTCGACCTTAACATTTAAATCCTTGTTGCCCAAAACATCCTTAAAAAGCTTTTCAATCTTTTCGTTTATTTCCTTTGCTTCCTTTTCATCCTCATCCTTTGCTTCATCCTTAAGGTTTGAGGTTATCTCGGCATCTATGCGCAAAAACTTAAGATCCGTGTTCTTCGATTCGAGAAAACTTATAAAATGGTTGTCAATAAGGGTATTAAGTACCACCGCTTCCATTTCATTTTCCTTAAACATATTAATGTAATGTGCCTGCTGGTTAACATCATTCACATAATATACGATGTTTTTATTTTTCTCTTTATTTCTGTCAAGATACTCGTTAAGTGTTACAAACTCGTCGTTTATAGTTTTAAATATAATAATATCCTTAACCCTGTCATAGAATCTATCTTCCCGGATACATCCGTATTTAACAAACGGGTTGATATCATCCCAGTACTTTGTGTAATTTTCCTTTTCTTTTTTATACAATAGGGTTAATTTATCAGCCACTTTTTTCGTAATGTGTCTTGAAATCATCTGTACGTAACCTTCGTTCTGAAGGAAGCTGCGCGAAACATTAAGCGGGAGATCCGGGCAATCCAGCATACCCTTCAGCATAAGAAGGAATTCAGGTATTACCTCTTTAATATTATCAGCCACAAACACCTGGTTGTAGTAAAGCTTTATTTTGCCCTCCATAGTGTCAAATTCGTGCTTGAGTCTTGGGAAGTATATAATGCCCTGCATTCTGAAGGGATATTCCATATTAAGGTGTATCCAGAATAACGGGTCCTGAAACTCCAAAAAGGTATCCCTGTAAAATTTCTTATACTCTTCATCGGTACAATCCTTTGGGTTTTTCTTCCACAACGGGTTTGTATCGTTTAACGGTTCAATTTCCTTCACGGCTGCTTCTGTTTTCTTATCCTTCTCTTCTTTAGCATCTGATTTGGCCGGTTTCTCGTTTTCATCAATAAGATAAAGCTCATATGGCAGAAACGCGAAATATTTTCTAAGTATTTCACGCATTTTGAAAACTTCCGTATATTCTATGCTGTCTTCTGACATAAACAGTGTTATCGTAGTACCAACCTCGTCACGTCCGGAAACATCCATTTCATATTCCGAATCGCCTCTGCTTTCCCAGCTTACAGGCTGCGCATCCTTTTGGTATGATAATGTGTCTATCCTTACTCTTTCGGCGACCATGAAAGCGGAATAAAAACCAAGGCCAAAGTGCCCGATAATTTGCTGTTCATCGGTCTTATCCTTGTATTTTTCAAGGAAATCCTTAGCACCGGAAATAGCAATCTGATTGATGTATTTTTTGATTTCATCGCCCGTCATGCCAATTCCATTGTCAATTACTTTAATTGTCTTTTTCTCTTTGTTAACCGATACTGTAATTCTAAACTTGTGTCCTTCTGCTAAATCGGTTTCTCCCATATCAGCCAGCTTTTTCAGCTTGCTTATCGCATCTGCGGAATTGGATACAAGCTCTCTGATAAAAATATCCTTCTCGGAGTAAAGCCACTTTTTAATTATCGGAAATATGTTTTCGGTTTGAATGGATATATTACCTTTCTCTTTTGACATAAATACAAACCTCCCATATACTTTACTTTTCATCCATATTGTCTTTAAAAACCGGACTTTTTTATCGAACCATTTAAAAAAGCAACAAGAAGTACTTATTGCTTTTTAAAAATATTAACACATACGTTTCTTCCCTGAATAAACCATAAGTGTTTTATTGTACTTGCCTTTAATTATCATAACTTTAACATAATCGGTTGTCAATACTTTTTTAGCACTCTTGCCTTTAGAGTGCTAACCAATGAATACAGACAGCGGGTGATTAACGGGTAAAAGCAGGACCTGCGGAAATACTGCAGAATAACTCAGCGGGTGGTTCAGGTGCTTTCGGTTACGCCGGGCGACATGCTCCAGCGCCCTGCTGCTGATAGGCTACTTAAGAGCGGGTTAATGAGCGACCCGGGATATGG
>JAAYBO010000071.1 GCA_012730095.1 Clostridiaceae bacterium | reverse complement strand
TCAAGGTGGTACCAGTCGTATTTTTCTTCGTCAATTTCTATTCTAATTCTGTTTGATAAATACACATTCCGAGTCATTGTCCTGCCGCTGTTATCTTCCCATTCAAGCTCGGCCGTATACCAGCCCCTGTTCGGGTGCTCAAGAGTGAAAGCCTCTGTTGCGGTTCCATCTTCTCCGGTCGTGAATGAAAAATTATTTACTTTTTCCTTATGTTCTTCATAGCGGTAACGTTTTCTTACTACCTTGTTTATATAGTCGTATTCTTCACCATCTTCAATTTTCTCATAATAATGGTAATAAATTGTTCCGTCGATGGTTATATATTTTACCGGATCGCCGATATAATCGGAATAATTGTCAGGCTCATCCGCTTCCGGATTATTGAGTCTATCGAGGACAATCTCGTTTAATGCGGCTTTAAGATTTATCTCTCCAGGCTTTTCGGAATAGCTTTGAAAAGCTGCGTGGATATCATTTATAAAAACGCGCACATATTCATTGCCGCTTATCATACCGCTTTCAGGAAGTGACGCGTTTGCGTTAAGCCAGATGCTGCGTTCGCCCTGGGCTTTATCATCGTCGGTTGTAACCGTGAAAGGAATGCTCAGCTTTCCGTCTGCTCCTGTCTTTGCTGTTTCATAAATATCGTCAAAAGGATGCCCGCCTACGTTGTATGTAACATCAAGCGACGGGAGTGGTGTTCCGTCAAAGAATGCGGGAGTAATTGTAAAGTTTACCGTTTCCCCTATGAAGACCGCGTTTTTATCCTTTTCCACAGTCATTTTGTATGCGGGCTTCACATAATTTTCAACATTTATATAGTGGCTGTTGATTATCTCATTGTCAACCTTTACAGATATTCTGTAACCGCCTGGAGATAGTTTTGGTAGAAAGAAACTGCCTTCAAAGAATCCGTTATCTGCGGATATGTTCATTGAAATTAGCGGTTTTTCTATGAAAGGCAGGAAATACCCCAAAAAGCTTGCCCTTGGAATACCCCAGTATCCGCCTTCGGCAATTTCCACAGTAACTTTTTCAGGAGATGTCCCGTCATAGCGGTTTTTCAAAAAGCCCCAGAATTGAACGAGGTCATCTGTTTTGTAAAGGTTCCTGTCTGTCTGGAAATACCTCCAGTAATTTTCCTGTGCATGCTCTATATAGCGGTAGATTTCATATCTGTTTAGCGCAAGAATAAGCTCTTCATTGTTGTTTTTTATATGGTAATACTGAAGCTCATGATCATCAGCATTGTCTTCTTCCTTTATTATTGTGTCAAATGCCGCGATCCCGTCGGGGTCTGTCTTGTATGTCTTTTCTTCCGCACTTACCGCGACTTCGGCTCCAACGACCGGTTTGCCGCTCTTTATGCTGTTTACCCACACAATTGTCTGCGTTTGGCTTTCAGTGACGTAAGCCGACAAATCTGTAGACTGTATGAGCATTTGGGCGGTAAGGCCGTCATATGTGCTTTCCACAAGATAGAAGCCCTGCGGCAGAGGTTCGGGAACGGATAAATACCTGTCCTGCCATTGCCTGAGATCGAATGTTTGCTCAAAGGACGATACTTCTTCAAGGCCTTCAGAGGTCAGAATTTTCTTCTGGTTTATGCTGTATGCCCAATATGGCTGCTCGAATTTAAGCTTCATTGCCTCAATAAAGT
>JAAYBO010000070.1 GCA_012730095.1 Clostridiaceae bacterium | reverse complement strand
TTTCCTTCCATGAGCCGACCATTCATCGACAAGTTCGGCCATTGTCGAAGACGGTGTAATAGGATATATTCCAGCGACTTCGGTAAAGAAGTATGAAGCATATGCGGCTGCCGCATTTCCATCCATTGTTTCCATCTTTTTTGACATTCCAATCCTCCTCTTTTTAATAAAATACAGACCGTTTTTTCACCTGTAATTTGTTAAAACCTGCTTCTCGTTTATACTTGGCTGTCGTTCCGCTTTCATGTACTGCCAACCTGCTGCATAAATATTGTGTGGAATTGCTAAACAACTTCTTCGCCTGTTTCAGCAAATAAAATGAAGTAAAATTTTGGTCATTCCGTTGGCAGCAGGCAGTCATTCCGTTAGTATCAAATATGAATAGACTAAATTTTTACCGTACATGGTATATATTGCGCTTGTGCCGTCTTTTTAGTCATTTTCAAATGATATTTTTCATTGAAGCCCTTGAGATTTTTTCAGTAATGCTTTATAATACTATTTGTCGCGTCCGGGGTGTAGCTCAGTTTGGTATGAGTGCTTGCTTGGGGTGCAAGAGGTCGCTGGTTCAAATCCAGTCACTCCGACCATTGAAAAAAGCAAGGGTTAAAAGAAATTCAGCCCTTGCTTTTTTATATGCTTTGTTCTTCATTTCCTTATTCTGCTATGATATAATTATTCCTGTACAAACGGAGGCGGGTATTGTGGAAGATAAAACCTTTGAATTAATGGAAAAAATGTACTCAGAAATCAACAAGCGCTTTGATTCTATGCAGGGAGATATCCAAGGAATTAAAGGAGATATCCGGCAAGTTAAAAAAGAAGTACGTCATGTTGGTAATCAGGTAACCAGGCTTGAATATGAGCATGGTAAAAAAATAGATGCTCTGTTTGATGGGTATAAGCAGTTGTATGAAAAGCTTGAGGAACATGATAAAAGGTTCGATGAGCATGATAAACGGTTCGATGATCACGATAAAAGATTAGATCGTATTGAGGCCAAGCTGGACAAACTTTCTCACAAAGTGAGCAGCCACGACGCCAAACCTGAAGTCCTGGAAGGCGGTCGGAAGAAATAACTATGATATAATTATTCCTGTGCTAACGGAGGCGAGTATTGTGGAAGATAAAACCTTTGAATTAATGGAAAAAATGTATGCAGAGATCAATAAGAGATTTGATGTTTTAGAAGAAAAAATCGATAAAAAGGCTGACAAAACCGATATTATCCGGATTGAAAATGTACATGGTAAAAAAATAGATGCTCTGTTTGATGGGTATAAGCAGTTGTATGAAAAGCTTGAGGAACATGATAAAAGGTTCGACGAGCATGATAAAAGGTTTGATGAGCATGATAAAAGGTTCGATGAACACGATAAGCGGTTTGATCGTATTGAGGCCAAGCTGGACAACCTTTATCACAAAGTAAGCAGCCACGATGCCAAACTTGAAGTCCTGGAAGGCGGTCGGAAGAAATAACGCCGGTTTAGCTGCAGATCATTGATTATACTCAATTATGTTACATCGTTTAAAACGCCCATAAAAACCGGCATATTAAACTCGCTGTCCACTATCATAAAGAAAAACGGGCGGTTTAGGTTAACTGTTTTCGGCTCTGTCAGAGCGGCGGAACCTGCAGACATTTCCACAGCCGTAACAGCACCCGCCTTTGTGCCCATTTCGTCTACTTCAATTTTTGTCTTATGGATAACACGGCTGATAAAAATATTCCCTTCCTTTGAATGTCCGAGAGAGCTGAAATCCGCGAGTTCCGAATCAAATGCGTCCTTTATGCCCAATTCCTTTAATGCTTCCGAAAGCTCTTTGCCGTACTCAAATGTAAATTTGGGCATAGAAGCATACACCATTTCATTGCTTTGGTTTTTAACAGCATTAATTAATGCTTTGCCGTCTATTGAGTCTATAAAATCCGAAACTTCAAGCCCTTCATCAGGTAATAACGCCACAAAGAAATATCGATAATCGGCATAGGGTTTTGTAAATCCGATGGCATTCGGCAGCTTAATATAGCCGTATTCGGTACTGTGCATAAAATCAACCGTCTTTTCAGTTCCATCCTGGGCAGTAAACACGCCTTCACGCACGGAAGTGTCTTTGTAAACACTCTGCCACTCAGCATCAAAAGAAAGCGCGTTTATAAGGTACATGACAGAATTATCCGGAGGCTTTTCCTCCAAAAGTTTTTTAATCTGCCCGTTCGTTTTTTTATTCACCCAGGCGTTGATATCATTTTTTGTGCTGTCATCAAAGGGAGCCTTGTAAACCTCGGCATTATAATAGTCCTTATTTGTTTGTAAAAATTCCTTTTCCACTGTCAGATTTTCTATATCCCTAAACCATATGGAATTGGCAAGGCTTACCTTGTATTTGTCCGCATTTGGGAGATAAAGTCTGTAGGCATATAAAAATTTGTTCAAGCCGGCTATGTCCGAGCCGAAAAACTCTTCCATCTGGGACAGTGTCTCATTTTCCGCACCATTTGCCGTCATGGCCAGGGCGGATACAATAGAAAGAGGTGAAATGAGTGTATTTTCATTTCCGTATATTTTTTTAAAAATATCAAGGGAAAAACCGGCGATTTCCGTTACTTTGTCAACGCTGTTTTCATGCAAGCCATCAATTACAATTGAAGCAGTGTCGTTTCTTTTAATGCCTGCCATTAAGTTTGTCGCAGTTAAATTGCTGCAAGCCGTTAACATTAGCATCAGTGCAAGAAGTAAAGTGATTTTTTTCACACTGAACACCTCCCAATGATTAAGACGAAAACTTTTTATAAAAGTTCCAAGCTAAATGTAAGAGGTGATATGTTAAACCGGAAGTAACGTAATTAGAAATCCACCCGCGACTAAACTGGCTGTATTGGCGGAAAG